>JAJQGF010000027.1 GCA_021200695.1 Lachnospiraceae bacterium | reverse complement strand
GTGTAGCCATAACCTCTATACTCATTCAGCATCTCCTCTGTGAGATTTTTTCCTGTTGCAAGTTTAATCTCTGTATAAGGAATCTCGTGAATCCTGCAAATTTCAGCAAATCTCTGACCGAAACTGCCTCCATTCGCAACAAGAACCTTATCCTTCTCAGTGAAAACATTCATAACCGTTGCTTCCATTGATGCAGTTCCGGAACCTGTAATAAACACTACACGGGAATCATCCGATGCCTTCGCAAATTTCTTAATTAGTCTCTCGTTTTCAAGCATCACATCTGAAAACTCTGAGGTTCTGAAATATGGCACCTGCTCCGCGCCAATAGCGCGAACTGCATCACTAGACTGTACGGGACCCACTGTGAAATTAATCATATTATGTTCCCCCTTGTGCTTAAATCAACCATCCATATTGTTGCGTTGCTTTACCCATAAAGCCATAAGCTCATCTTTATGTTCAGCAACATACTCTTTCCATGGTATATATGGATTATAAATCGCTGCACCATGCTGTGATGAAACATTTTTTGGTATCATATAATCATTGCCATAACCGGTGCGCAGAATATTGTCATAACCATTGGGAACAGGTAATGTCATATCCTCAAATGACATATAAATGGTTTCTGCAAAATCATCTATATCATAAATGCATCTATCATTTCCAGGCATATCTAATACCTGACCTATTTTTTTAGATTTTGTTGCCTGATATTTGGATGCAATACTATCCAGCTTTCTAAAAAGCTTTACACCGTTCAAAATTCCAAATCGAAATGCTGGACAAATCAAATAAAATCCTATCTTTTTGACAGCACTCAATCCTACAGTGCCAACGTTTTCACTATCATACCGATTCCAATAATTTGTTATAAGCTTCAAACGAGATATCTCATTTGTCTGTTTCTCTGCTAATTTTTTATTATCTGGAATAACATCCAACGGAAAAATATCTATGAACGCCCCTTTATTACAATCATATATGCTATATCTCAAAGGGATAAATGTCGTTGAATTATTCACTAGTCTATAGTGACGCAAATTAGAGCCTTTATCATTCTCCATTGACCGCAGGCAATACGGCTCTTTAAATTCATCAGCTAGTTTTATGAACTTGTCATAATCCTCACGCAACATTGCAACATCCACATCATCATCCCACGGAATAAAGCCGTTATGACGTACTGCACCAAGAAGTGTTCCTGCTATTGCATAATATTTCAGATTATGACTCCTGCAAACTTCGTCAAAGACATGCAAAAGATCCTTCAGAATCTCATGCAATTTTGTTAAATCTTCCACAATTACTCACCTCTCCTCACAGTTCCCTTAAAATACTAATCGTTCTAAATAGACCCTCGCTAATAGCGTACTTCGTTTCCCAGCCAAGACGTTTCAGCTTACTTCCATCCAGCCTTGCCTTTGTTGCCGTACTGTAGCCAGACTTCTCGACATCATCCGGCAGCTCAAACACAACTTTTTTTCCTGAATATTGAGCGATTATTTCCGCTAAATCCTTGAGCATGATATCGCCACTTTCATCAGCAATATTATACGCTGAACCACATTCGCCTTTCAAAAGCACGGTAAGCAGCCCTGCAACAGCATCCGCTACGTAAGTATAAGAGTAATACTGGGTTCCGGCACTCTTTAGAACAATATCTTCCCCCGCAACGCCTTTTCTTATGAATTGGCTGATTGCCTTAGTATCGCTCATGAGCATTGTCGGTCCATATGAGCGTGTCAATCTCGGAATAACAACATCTATCCCCTTCTGCTTAATATAAGCTTGGCACAGAGCTTCACCACACCGTTTGCTTTCAGGATATCCGGCTCTCATGGTATTAGAATCAATATATCCACAGTAATGTTCATCAAAGAATTCTACATCCCCGCGGTTTTCGCCGTATATCTCATTAGAAGAAGCAAACGCAAATCTTCTGGCATTATGATTGACCGCAAACTCAAGCATGTTATTTGTCCCAATAATGTTTGTGGTTACAGTGCCTATCGGATCAGTTGCATATGCGACAGGATGCGTATTGCTCGCCATGTGAAGCACATATCCAATCTCATCAAGTCCGGCAATTTCCAACGGTGCATTAATGTCATGTGATATAAAAAAGAAATTATCGTCTTCCCAACAATACTGAAACCGCTCTTTAGCCTTTGCTTCATTTCTCCCTAGTGCATAAACCGTGCAATTCAAACTAGCGGCTGCATTCTTATGCATAATTACATCTATCAGACAGCTACCTACTAGTCCGCTTGCTCCAGATATCAAAATTGAGCTATCCTTCATCAAGTCCCACGTTAAATCCAGATTAGAAACATATTCTATATCTTCTCTATATAGTTGATTTTCGTATACTCTCATTTTCTACTCCTGATTATTTCAGCCATTTGTCTTTGTCCTGTTTCAGATATGACTTAAACATTTCAAGGTCATCCTTAGTGGTCAACTTGATATTCTTATCAGAACCCGCCGCAAAGTATAGTCTCTCACCCAACTCTACCATCATAGTGTTCGCATAGGCTGAACCATAAATACCGATTTTCTCTTTAAATGCCCTATGGTATCCCTTGTCTATCAAATCAAATCGATACGCCTGCGGCGTTGAAACCCGGCGAAGGGTTTCTCTTGGTATGTATTTCACAGTTGAGATTTCATCATTAACTACAAAAATCTGCTCATTATAAGGCATGGACGTCACAGCGTTTCCATATTGTTGACATTTTACAATAACATCCGTAAGTACCGTTTCTTCTACAAGTGGTCGAATACCGTCATGGATAATGACTATATCGTCGGGTTCACATTTATCTTCAAGATTGAAGCCACCATTCCGAATTGACTCTTGACCTGTCGCACCACCCGACACGACCCACTTAAGTTTTGTTATTTCAAATTGTTTAGCATATGCCCACAAGACATCGTGCCAACCGTCAATGCAGACAACTTCAATAGCATCAATCTGAGGATGTCTTTGGAATCCCTCTAAAGTATAAATAATTACCGGCTTGTCATATACATTTATAAATTGCTTCGGAATGTCCTGACCCATCCTATGACCAGAACCTCCTGCGATAATAACAGCAATATTTGCCATATATGTTTTCCTCCAAAAGTGTGATGGATAAAAATTATTAGATGTGCCATGCAACAATTTCATGCGTAGCTCGATCTTTCTCTGGCGGAAGCTTCATGTACTCTCCATATAAATTTGACAAGTAAGAATCCCAACAACTCATTATTTTTAAATCAACTCCCTCAAATACCCCATATTCACTTTTGAGGAATTCATCTTTATTCATTGTTTCGCCATCCCCGTATCCCCACACTACAACACCAACAAGTCCCGTATCAACGTCACTGTATTTTCTACAGAAAGTGTCTATCTTTTGCCCAATTCTTTTTGAGCCATATAGCTTTGAGAAAGGGTGAATCGCTTGTTTGATTTTGTCATGATTTGTATTTTTCACAACTCGACTTTTATCAAAAAGGGAGCTTTCTAAGAAAAGCCTCATAATATGTGCTTTTTTGTAAAATTTTTCTCTAATTGCCTTTTCGGTAGGGACATTATCAAGTGGAATAATATCAAGCCACAAATAATCTCCAAAAGCTGATTTTACATTTACCTGCTTCACTTCAATTCGTGTATTAATCATCTTTGCAAAAGGGAATTCATACCCATCATCCATCAAAGAAGCAAGCTTGTACTTACCATCGCTTTCTTTCTCTATCATTTGTCCGCAAGAAAGCATTCTTTCATATTCATTTCGTAAAAGAAACATATCGATGTCGTCATCCCACGGAATAAATCCATGGTGCCTTATAACTCCCAACATGGTTCCACCACAAGGAACACAGTAGAATTGATGCCTGTCGCAGAAAGCTAAAAACCATTTCAGCATCTCCGTTAATTCAGATTTGATCTCTTGATTCGATAAATATTCCATTCCTACACCTCAAATATTTTTAAACTCTTTCCGATATCTATAACAGTAATACATCCTTATAATGCTCATCAATGCTTCTGTAAATCCTCTTAAAAGTGCAATATTGATTACGGTAAACCTATTTGCCACTGCTAATAGTATTAATCCCAGAATTTGAACTATCGCTGTAATTACAGTTGATTTTGTAACCTGATTCTGTCTGTCTATCGCACCTAAACACGGCCACCCGAACAGCATGGATAAGAAACTGAAAAACAAGACTGGAACCAAACATCTCAAAACATTCGCCGCTGCCGCGTATTCGCTCCCTCCTACGATAATCATCGCATACTTGGCTACCAAAAGGGTAAAGACACACCCAGCGCAAATAATAGGCATATAGATTTTCAATGCCTTTTTGATGACTCCAAAATTCCTTGTTGTAACCATATGTGGGTAAATCCCATCGGTCAAAGGCTTGTATAGTGACTGCACCGCATTTGTCATTTGTAAACAAACACTCCAATATGCGACCTGTGTTGTGTCTAGATAAATTCCAATCACCAACGTATTAAGTGCCATAAATGCTGTTGTTGCCATACTTGAAATAAAATATACAGCAGAATCAACCACTTTGCTTACAACAGCTTTTAAGCCGGAAAAAGCAAAATCAATATGAAGTTTCCTAACCTCAAAAAAGACCAGAACAACGGCAATAAGCGAACCAATGATGTCCAACACTGGTATCCACAAAACATCAACATCTCCATGTACAAAAACAAATGTTAAGATTGTCGAGAACCCCTTCATAACAACATACCTTATTGTTATGACTTCCATTCTTTCAAGTCCCCTAAATAAATAATCAAATAAGAAACAGGTCAGAAAAACAGGTATAAAGGAAAGCATGGTGTACAATACATTTTTTTTTAAAATTGGAATAATCAATGTGCAAATACAGAGGATTACTAATGCTATACCGCTTAACCCTATCTTAGCTATTAAAATAGTACCATTTTCTTCTCGCAGCTTGGCCGGATCATCCTTGGCTCTTACTATATCTTTCGTTCCTGATAGAACGAACGCAAAGTCTACTATAATTTGCATATACTGCATGACCGCTTTAACATATGAAACCACACCATAGCAATCCATTGTTAATACTCTGGTCAGGTACGGCAGAGTCAGCATCGGAAAAATTATTTTTGCAATATTCATTATGTATAGCATTGATATATTCTTACCCAAATTATTCTTCATTCATTGCCTCCAATATTCCCAGCCCAAGTGCTGCGCAATACAGTAACTTTCTACCGTACTAAATTGCTTTCGGTTTTCAATATTGTGTCGATTCTCTTGCCAAATTTAAGTGACGCAAAAACATAAATTGATAGAAAACTATTAATCAAAACATTATATACAACTGACTCAGCCAAACTATTGAACATAAACACAATATAAGAAATATAAATAGCCTTGCATAAGGCAGTTCCCGATTCTACCTGTAAGGCGTTTAACAGATTTCGACCTATTTGTATGCAAAAGAACACGTAAACAGCTGCGCCAAGAACCCCTGTATTTACAAATATAGTCATTATTGTGCTGTCCAATATACTAATATTTGCCGGAAGATTGCCCATGCCTATCCCTAAAAACAGATTGTTTGCAACTGATTTCAGTGCGCTTATCATTGAGAGACTTCTCGCCTCAGTTGAGCCTTCGTGAATGAAAAATATCTGTATCTGACTCCACAGCGAATCAAAATTAAACATTACAACAATCACAAAAAACAAGATTGCCGCCAAACGAATGTATACTGTACTTTTCCTAATCTTTATACTTTTTAAACCATACACAGTAAGAAAATATATAATTGCTGCCACAATCACAGATATAATAGCCCATCTGCTGAAGGTTAATATCAAACAGACAGCATTAACCAATATAACCAAGATTGTAATCGGCTTTTTTGCTCTTCCAAGCTTTTGAGCCACATAGACTCCAAAAACAAAACTAATCGCGATATAAGAACCTAAAACATTAGCTTGTTGAAAAGAACCAGTCATTCTTAGAACCCTAATGCCTCCAATAACTGCTGTGTAGTGCTTCGTATTTCCCGTAAAGTATGTTAACGCTCCAAACGCACAAGCTAACAAATTGGAAACTCCAACTCCGACTACAAGTTTATTCAATTTCTCAAGCCAATTGTCTTTAAATAGATTATTCATGACAAGTAAAAGCATAAATGGCATAAACAACTTTAGCCAGACAGCAAAACCACCAGCCACCGATTCCGACGGGATAATATATGCGAAGCAAACAGCAACAAAAATCACAAACGATTTTGGGGTATCTACCACGATGACTCTTTTTGTGAGCATGATGACAACCGATATCAAGAGCCAAATTGCAAGATAGACAGTTGATAAATTAACTTCAAATACTTCCGGATTGTATGTGGCTATCAGCCAATAATAAAT
>JAJQGF010000315.1 GCA_021200695.1 Lachnospiraceae bacterium | reverse complement strand
CTTGATTTTTTAAGAGCCGTGTTACGACTCCTTGGTTTTCTTTCTTATATTTTCAGGAATTTTGTCTGACCATGGCAGTAGATCTTCAAGGAATGCTCGGTCAGTATCTTCCATGTGCTTTGGTATTTCGGTCAAAAGATGGGTGAAATACTCATACGGTTTTAAGTTGTTTGCTTTTGCTGTTTCAGCAATGCTATAAATGATGGCTGATGCCGGGCTCCGTTGATCGTATCAATGACTTGCCAATTCTTCTTACCTATGCAGAAGCCTCGGATAGCTCGCTCGCTAGCGTTGTTATCCAAAGGTACATCACCGTCTGTTAAAAAGACACGCAGATATTTCTCTTGATTAAGAGCATACTCGTATCCATCTGCTAGTTTTGTAGTCTTTTCTACCTCATCCTTATGAGATTTTAGGTACACAAACAAAGCATCAACCAATGGTTGTATTACAACCTGGCGTTGCTTAAGTCGATCTTCGGAAGAGAGGTCTTTTAGCTTACCTTCTTCGCGGTAGATTGCCTGAATCTGTTTCATAATTAAATATAGAGATTGGTGCAAGGATATGCGAACTCCGGGAAGACCAAAATTTTACACGAGAGAGCCTGGCTGAGAAAGTAGATATTTCAGCAAAGTTTTTGTATGAAATCGAGATGGGCAAAAAGGGATTTTCGGCGGATACGTTATGTAGAATATCGAGGGCTCTTTCGGTAAGCTGTGATCATATTATGCTTAGTGAAAAATCCGGATATGGTGGTAAAGAAAAAATAGTATGTGTGCTTGAAAAAATAGAACCAAAGCAGACAAGTAAAATACATGACATTTTAAGGATATTGTATGAAATGTGTGATGCAATATGACCCCGGTTAAATAATAATATGGTTAAGTAAAAATAGATATGTAGTTCTCTGTTTTATTGCATAATGTGAAAAACATTATCAAGCGGAGGTATCTATGAAATTAGATGGTAATAACGGTTTTTGTTTAAAGAATAACGGTTTACGCCGTTTACAAAATTGTAGACTTATTAGTTTGGAAATAAGAGCGAGAAATGGTACCCTTTCAAAATTTATTTTGGAGGGGTTTTAATATTTGTTCCAAAGATTCTCGCATATTTACAATCAGTTCGTCCATAGGAATGCTATAAAGATGCAATGAGAGAAGCTGAATATATATACGTTTCGCAGGTGTATTCCAGCTATTTATTCCTGCAGTAAATTTACGCTATCATTATTTATAAAACTTTTGACTTGTGGTAATATCTAAATTATAATCAATATAGTAAAATTTGACTGAAAGTACTCACGGACGTATGAGTTTCATACGCGGCTACCACGAAACGGAGAACACATCATGGATAAGGAATTGGTAATTGTCATTGATTTTGGCGGACAGTATAATCAGCTTGTTGCACGCCGGGTAAGGGAATGTAATGTTTATTGTGAAATTTATTCATATAAAACGGAGCTTGAGAAGATAAAGGCTATGGCACCTAAGGGAATTATTTTGACAGGAGGCCCTAGCAGCTGTTATGAGGAGGGCGCTGCGACATGCTCAGAAGAGCTCTTTAAGCTTGGAATTCCTGTATTGGGATTGTGCTATGGTGCCCAACTTATGAGTCATATGCTTGGAGGAAGGGTAGAGAGAGCTGAGGTCAGGGAATATGGCAAAACTGAAGTAAAAGTGGATAGGACATCTGCATTATTCAGCGATGTGTCGGAGAACACTATCTGTTGGATGAGTCATTTTGATTATATTTCAAAGGAGGCCCCCGGCTTTAGGATTGTTGCATCTACAAAAAACTGTCCCGTTGCCGCAGCAGAGTGTGTAGAAAGAGGTCTTTATGCAATACAATTTCATCCTGAGGTGCTTCATACGCTTGAAGGCTCAAAGATGCTCTATAATTTTGTAAGAAATATCTGTGGATGCACCGGAGATTGGAAAATGGAGGCTTTCGTGGAGGAAGCCGTGAATTCCATTAGGGAAAAGGTTGGAAGTGGAAAGGTTCTCTGTGCGCTTTCAGGAGGCGTTGATTCTTCGGTTGCGGCGGTTCTTTTGTCAAAGGCAGTCGGCGAGCAGCTTACATGTGTATTTGTTGACCACGGGCTTCTCAGAAAAAATGAGGGTGATGAGGTGGAGGAGGTATTCGGCTCAGAGGGAAATTATGACCTGAACTTCATAAGGGTAAATGCGCAGGAGCGTTTTTATGGCAGGCTTGCCGGAGTGACTGAGCCGGAAAGTAAGAGGAAAATTATTGGTGAAGAATTTATCAGGGTATTTGAGGAGGAGGCTAAGAAGATAGGCGCTGTGGATTTCTTGGTACAGGGCACTATATATCCGGATGTAGTTGAAAGTGGATTGGGCGGAGAATCTTCAGTTATTAAGTCACACCACAATGTGGGAGGTTTGCCTGATTATGTTGATTTTAAGGAAATAATTGAGCCTCTCAGAAATTTGTTTAAGGATGAAGTAAGAAGAGTTGGTCTGGAGCTTGGAATTCCTGAAAAATTGGTATATCGTCAGCCATTTCCCGGACCAGGTCTTGGAATCCGAATTATAGGTGAGGTGACGGCGGAGAAGGTTAAGATTGTACAGGATGCTGATGCGATATACCGCGAGGAAATTGCTGATGCAGGTCTTGATAAAAGCATAAATCAATATTTTGCAGCACTTACGAATATGAAATCAGTGGGAGTCATGGGTGATGAGAGAACATATGATTATGCTATAGCCTTAAGGGCTGTAAATACGATTGATTTTATGACCGCAGAGTCAGCACAGATTCCGTATGAGGTGCTGCAAAAGGTTACCAGCAGAATTATCAATGAGGTGGGACATGTGAATCGTGTGCTGTATGATATTACAAGTAAACCGCCGGGAACGATTGAGTTCGAATAACGGATACAAAATCTCGGATGCCCATTTTATAAGGGTTTCCGAGGTTTCTTTATGCCGTTTGGCTCTACTTTGGCCCTATCTCGTTGATGGAGCGTTGTTTTCAGAGTAATATCGGAATGCTTTTACGATATAATCAGAAGCTCCTGCTCCGTATCTGTTGTCGGTTCTATTTTTCATATAATCATTAGAATAGGTGTCAATAAGCATATTTATGTAGGGCTTATCAAGAGGTGTATCTGTGCTGTTTTTCTGTATAAACGTCAATAACTCGTGGACAATGGCTTGTATTTCTGTCGAAGAAATATCTTTTGTCATATCGGCTGTTAATTTTTCATACAGCATATCAGACTGTGCACCAATTTCCTGAACTTCTTCAGTTAATTGTTTATCCATAATTTCAGAAAAGTGTTCCAAATTATGTTTCATGGCTTCTGTGTATTTTTCAATGCTCCCGAATTGCTGAATGGCGAGTTTGGCTACTTCGGATTCATCATCTTTGACTTTTTAATGAACATATCAAAATTTTCAATACTTCCCCAGTGTTTCATCACTTCTTCCGTCTGATTAGCTTTAAAATCTTCCAATGCGTGGATATACTCGGATAAATCAAATTCTTTAAAACTCATACACGGTTCTCCTTTCTCTAAGCGGCTAAGGAGCTGTATCAGTTGGTCTGTCCGGTTACGTTTTAGTAGAAGCAGCTCTTTTTGTTTCTTGAAAGCCGCAATTCTGTCAAAATGAGGATTTTGCATAATTTCGCCAATATCCTTCAGTGAAAAATCTAGTTCACGAAAGAACAGAATTTGCTGGAGATTCTGTAATGTCTCATCGTTGTATAGACGATAACCTGCAGGAGTGAGTTCGCTGGGCTTTAACAACCCAATCTCATCATAGTATTGCAAAGTGTGTACACTTACTCCTGTTAGGTTTGCAACCTGACTAATGGTTTTCATTTTATCAGCTCCTTTGATTTTGTAGAGAAGCAATACGAGAATTGCCGGCGTATGTCTGGTATGCTTCGTAAGGATAGCATACAGTATCACGTAGCGTTGGAGTCAATATGTTTTGAAAATTATTGCGGAAATACTTTTACAGCAATTCCTTCCGTTCCTTTTTGGATAATCATACTATCATCTATAAGATGATTTTTAATTTCTTCTATATCACTTTCCATTGCTTTCATAGCTTCTTTATGCTGTGTTTCATCAGCAAAGCTATCTGTATCATTTGCCAATTTTTCTTGTAAGTCTTTTGCCTTTAGATAAGTGCATAATTTCTTGTTTATTGCTCTATTCTTGAAAGATATTTTTAATGTGGACGGATTGTAGTTCCCATCAGTATCTTTTTCAGCTTCAAATTTCATATCTATCTGTTCATCCATCTTAAAAAGCAGGGATAACACATCTGAAACAGTTTCTATATCAAAGTCCATAAAAATATTGATACTGATACCCAAAGCATTTGCAATCTTCAATAATTGGTCAGGTTTTGGGTTGCGAATCCCATATTCATATTTCTTTATAGTGGCAGAATTGATACCTGCTAACTGTCCTAACATTTCTTGTGATATTCCACGCATATTTCTAAAATATTTGATTTTTTCGCCTGTATCCATAGATTTGACCTCCGTTTTTGTGGCTTATAGGAGTAGTTTACCACAATAGGACACATTTGTGTATAAGAAATTATAGAAAATACTTGACGGACACAAAAGTGTACTGTATAATCAGAATAACAAAGGTCACAAAAGTGTACCGAAAGAAATGAAAGGAGAACAGAGAATATGGATAATACAATGAAAATGTATGTTACAGCAGAGGAAGTTGCAGAATTACTCGGAGTATCAAGAGGATATGCCTATAAGATTATCCGAGGACTTAATGACGAGTTGAAGGAAAAAGGTTTCCGAGTGATTTCCGGTAAAGTTCCTGCAAAATATTTTCAGGAAAAATTTTATGGAATGGTAGTTGCGTAGGAAAGAGATCGAAAGGAGATGATAGAATGCCGGCTACAAGAGATGGAAAGCTGTGGCGTTGCCAGTTCTACTATGAGGACTGGCAGGGAGTGCGTCACAAGAAGAATAAAAGGGGATTTAAAACAAAATCAGAAGCGGAGGCTTGGGAAAGAAACTTCCGACAGCAACAGCAGAGAGATTTGGATATTTGCTTTGAAAACTTCGTGGAAATTTATTTTAAGGATATGGAAAATCGTTTGAGAGAAAGCACAATTATCAA
The DNA here is from genome assembly GCA_021200695.1 of Lachnospiraceae bacterium. Taxonomy (GTDB): domain Bacteria; phylum Bacillota; class Clostridia; order Lachnospirales; family Lachnospiraceae; genus Acetatifactor. Next base: position 1,347 of record JAJQGF010000315.1, on the reverse strand, counting down.
TAAACGGTATGTCTTTGATTTAAAGGTAACGCCATATTTTAAAAGTAAGAAAATGTGTGAAATTAAGACATCGGATATTAGAGCTTGGCAGAACGCCCTAATTAAAAAGGGATATGCACCCACTTATCTGAAAAGTATCAATAATCAGTTAGCAGCACTTTTTAACTATGCTGTTAAGTATTACGACCTAAAGGACAATCCTTGCAGAAAGGCTGGAAGTATAGGAAAAAGCAAGGCTGATGAAATGGAGTTTTGGACAAAGCAGGAATTTAAAGAATTTCTGCCCTCTATGGATGGAAAACCAGAAGCAAGAATGGCATTTTTGCTCTTATATTGGACTGGTATGAGAATTGGCGAACTTCTTGCCTTGACTTATGAGGATATTGATTGGGACAAGTGTATTATTACAATTAACAAGTCCTATCAGCGTATCAATGGTAAAGATATGATTACACCACCGAAAACTCCCAAAAGTAATCGAAAAGTGACAATACCGCCATTCTTAGCAGAAGAATTGAAAAGATATTGCAGTGTACTGTACGGAATTACCGCTAAAGAGAGAATGTTCCGGTTTACAAAATCATTTATGGAACATGAGATTGTAAGAGGGATAAAGGAAACAGGTGTTAAGCGTATCAGATTGCATGATTTAAGGCATTCCCACGCCTCGTTGCTTGTAGAAATGGGCTTTCAGCCATTGTCAATCGCAGAGCGTTTAGGGCATGAGAAGATAGAAACCACATTAAACACATATTCGCATTTATATCCGAATAAGCAGGCAGAATTGGCAGAGCAGTTAGAGCTTGCCAATGGAGAGGAGGAATAGCCATGAGTGGAGTTCATAAATATCCTACGATTAGTTTTCGAGTGTCCCCAAGAGAGCGAGATGAGATAGAAGCAAAGATTATTGCGAGTGGAATGCAAAAGAAAGATTATTTTATTCGTTCCTGTATCTATAATAGGGTATGTGTCGTTGGGAAAGAGGAAGTAATTTATAAGCTGGTTGAAGAATTGCATATGATGCAGACAAACATTGCAGATGTGGTAAAGCAATTAGAACAGCAGGAAATAACCTTATCTGATGAAGGATTGGAGCAAATGCGTAATGACTGTTTGGATATGCTCAAAGCGATTCTGTGGATGTTAGATGGTGCGAAGTATCTTTGGCAAGGGGAAGATAACAACAAAAAAAGTCCAGACAGCCGCAACTGTTAGGACTTTCATGATAACCGGAAAATCTCTGTTATCTGTTCTTGACAAGATAAGTATAGCAGAGGTTTTCCAGAGTATCAATCAGATTTTAACAAATGGAGGACTTTATGGAAGATAAGAGGACAGAACTAAAGC
>JAJQGF010000302.1 GCA_021200695.1 Lachnospiraceae bacterium | reverse complement strand
TACTTTTATAGCCTGCATATGAAGCCTTCGGAGCCAGTCCACATCCCTGAAGGAGGGAATAATATGCCTTAAAGGGATTGCACCCGGTTGCCGTTATTATTATGCCGCTGACAATAAGACTTACAAGTATTGCAAGCAGAGGTATCTTTACAGCCTCCCAAAGCCTGCGTGTATTTTTATTGTTTCGCTTATTCAAGTCTGCTTTTTTCATACCTGCGCCCCTCTCGTTTCCTTTACACCCATCATAAACTCTCCTACCTCGTTTGTTGTAAGGTCTTTAGCCGGCGCAATCTTCTGCAGCTTGCCATTATAGATTACGGCTATTGTGTCAGCACAATCCATAATCTCGTCAAGCTCAAGCGAGACAAGCAGAATTGCCTTGCCCTTGTCTCTCTCCCCAATCATCTGCTTATGTATGTTTTCAATAGCGCCTATGTCAAGCCCGCGTGTGGGCTGCACAAATATCATAAGAGGCGATGAAAGCTCAATTTCCCTTGCAATAATCGCTTTCTGTTGATTTCCGCCGCTCATTGAGCGGACTATCGTAGAGCTTCCCTGTCCGCTTCTGATATCATACTTTTGAATAAGCTTCTCACTGTTTTCGATAAATGCCTCCGGCTTTAACATTCCTCCTCTGCAGAAGGGCTCATTATAATAAGATTTGAGCGCAAGATTTTCTGAAAGAGAAAAATCCATTACAAGACCATAGCTCTGTCTGTCCTCCGGAATATATGATATTCCCTCCTGCGTTCTCTCTCTGACAGGCATATCGGTTATATCTTTGCCGTTTAAAAATATTTTACCCGAATGAACCGGCATAAGCCCGGCTATTGCATCCGCAATCTCCACCTGTCCGTTTCCGGCGACACCAGCAATGGCAAATATTTCTCCCGAATGTATATCAAAGGAGACATCCGAGACCACTTGAAAATTCTGTCTGTTGAAAACATTGAGCTTATCAACACTGAGCACAAGGCTGCCTGGCTTTGCAGGCTTTTTGCCGGTTTCAAAGCTCACCTCGCGTCCCACCATAAGATTTGCCATAGTCTTGGTGGAGGTATCAGAAACATTAAGCACATTTATAAGCCTTCCTCTGTTAAGTATGGCACAGCGGTCTGCTATCCTTTTGATTTCCTCAAGCTTATGAGTAATAAGTATAATAGTCTTTCCATTGTCGCGAAGCCCTTTGATAATTTCCAGAAGAAATTCTATTTCCTGAGGTGTAAGCACCGCCGTCGGCTCATCAAATATAAGAATCTCCGCCTCCCTGTAGAGCATTTTTAGTATTTCAACACGCTGCTGTGTGGAGACATTAAGCTCCGATATGATATCTTCAGGATTGACAGCCAGACCATATTTCTCCGAGAGCTCTTTTATATCCTGATTCGCCTTCTTTATATCAACAGTCGGAATAAATCCCAGAAGCTTCTTAACAGGCTCCATTCCCATTACTATGTTCTCAGCCACCGTATAGTTTGAGATTAGCTTAAAATGCTGATGCACCATACCTATATTAAGCCTTGTCGCATGGTTCGGAGACTCAAGCCTGACCCTCTCTCCGCGTATATAAATTTCTCCCTCATCAGGCTCATACATGCCAAAAAGCATACTCATCAGAGTTGATTTGCCGGCGCCGTTTTCACCGAGCAGAGCATATATTTCTCCCTTTTTTATCTGAATTGACACATCGTCATTTGCAATAATTCCAGGAAAGCGCTTGGTTATGTGTTTCATTTCAACAATATACTCGTAATCAGCCATCCTCTGCCTCATTTCCTTCTCTATTGTTATATAATTTAATACAGAGGGAAGTCACAACCGCGTCTTCCCTCTGTGGATTAATTCAGGCTATAATCTAATTCCAGGTAAATGAATCAGGAGTTACGCCGTTAAAGTTTGCAGCCGGAACGATTTCACCTGCCTTAAGCTTCGCCTGAGCCGCATCTATTATCTCTATTGCTGCTTCGGTAAGCTGGCATCTTCCTTCCTCGCTGACATATCCTGTGGAATCACTCTCCGCAGTAAGGGTAACATTAACTCCCTCAAAAGTGCCATCCTTTACTTCATTCAAAACATTATATACAGTGTCATGCATAACCTTAAGCACACTAGTCAGCACCACGTTTGAAGCTCCGTTTGCCCCATCGTCATATTGGTCTACATCACAGCCGATAACCATTACCCCATCAGCCTCTTTAGCTGCGGTGAAAACTCAGTTTCCAGAATTGCCGGCTGCTACAAATATAATATCAACACCCTCATCAATAAGAGCATTGCCTATTACCTTGCCTGTAGCCTCATCCGAAAAGCTTCCTACATAATTTCCTCCAACATTCGCGCCGGTTACGTCAGTTCCGGCATATGAGGGAAGCTCTACAACCTCTACGCTTAAGCCCTCTGTTTCGTTAACATATTTAACACCGCACTCAAAGCCATACTGATAGTTTACATTTGACGGATATGCAATTCCATTTACAACCGACACCTTTCCGGTTTCAGTTGAAAGCGCTGCAGCCATACCTGCATAGAAGCCGCTCTCCTGCTCAGCATAATAAGCAGCGTAAACATTTGACAGGGGTGCATCCTCGGCAAGCTCCGTGCCGTCAACCGTAGGCCATGAATCGACAAGTATAAATTTGGTGTCAGGATTATCACCCGCAATGTCGCCTATACCTGCAAACTGATAACCACAGCATACAATTACATCATAATCTGCAACAACATCCGCTACTGCCTGTACTGCGGCGGCGCTGTCACCGGACTCCTCGCGGATTGGCGTAACAGTCGCTGTGGGATTCTCATCGATAAACTTGAGAACGCCATTATAATTGTCCTGATTAAAGGAACCGTCATCTACACCTGAAGGACTTGACACAATCGCAATCTTAAGACCATCCCCCGTGCCGTCCGATGACTCTTCCGCCGAACTCCCGCATGCCGCAAGAGAAATGGACATTGTTAAAGCCAGAGCTAAAGATAAAATTTTTTTCATAATGTTTCCTCCCTGTAACCGTTTATTCTTAATGTGATTAATATATCATCACTTTCAGCAAAATTCAACATATTTTTCTTCCATGCTTTAATGTTTCAGACATTATATCATTTGTCAAAATGTACATCAAGCTGACTGTAGGGTATCTCGATTCCCGCCTCATCAAGAGCAAGCTTGCATTTCTCAGTAATTCTCCACTTTCCCTGCCAATAATCCTCATTGGCAAACCAGCATCTGACGCACAAATTGACGCTAGAGGCTCCGAGCTCATCGACAAAAACAGCCATTTCGCGGTCTTTAAGGGTTTTTTCATCACTTTTAAGTACATTCTCAAGAGCCTCCCTTGCACTCTTAATGTCCGCCTTATATGAAATGCCCACCGCAATGCTTGCCCGCCTGTCCTTTGCCGAGGTATAATTTACTATGCTTGTATTAGCAAGGCTTCCGTTTGGCAGTACCACAACATGATTGTCAGCAGTTAAAAGCTTTGTGTAGAATATCTGGATCTCTGTAACGGTTCCCTCCCTGCCGCTTGCACTTTCCTCTATATAATCCCCAACGACAAATGGCTTGAGTATAAGTATCAGGACACCGCCCGCCAGATTTGACAGACTTCCCTGTACGGCCAGTCCTATCGCAACCCCTGCGGAACCCAATAGCGCCACTATCCCAGCCGCGTCAACACCGAAGTACGATGCTATGAAAAGCACAAGCACAACATAAGCCGATGTTTTTACAAAGGAGTCCACAAACTGCCTTACACCCATCTCAGCGCCTGCACGTGTTATCGAATTTCTGATAAGCCTTCTGACAAGCTTTATCAGCCATGAGCCTATTGCAAAAAATATAAGCGCCAATACAATTCTTATTCCAAGACTCAATGCCTTTCCGGGCAGAGCTTTAATAAACTCCTGCACGGGACCTACAAGCTCATTTACTTCATCCACAGCTTCATACAGAGCTGTTTCCGGCACTTCCGTCAATATCATTTATCAGACTCCTTTTTCGCTTTTGCCGATGCTTTTTTCGGCGCAGGCTTTTTTGATACGGTCTTTTTTACAGGAGTATTTTTTCTGATTCTCTCCTCTATGACCTTTGCCAGCTCGTCCCCGGTATATGGAATAAACTTAAGAATGCTTAAGGAAAGCGGAGCAAGCCTTACCGTTATTGACTGATGTCTCTCATCCCATCGTCTGTCCTCGGCCCTCTTAACTCTCTCATTGACAATACCGCTTCCCCCGTACCTGATATTGTCTGAGTTAAATATTTCCTTATATTTTCCCTCATAAGGAACACCTGTGGTAATCTCCTGCTCAATTCCTGCAAAATTTGCCACAACAATAAGCATCTCCTCAGGGTCGTCCGTCTTTCTGGCATAGCTTAAATAGCAGTCTCTTCCTGAAATATTATTAAGCCATTCAAAGCCCTCCGGCTTACTGTCAAATGCATAAAGCGCCCTGCTGGTGCGGTACAGCTTATTAAGGTCTCTGACAATCGCTGAAATTCCCGCATGCTCAGGTGAGGCAAGAAGCTCCCATTCCACAATTCTCTGCTCATTCCACTCGTCAAACTCTCCCAAATCCTGTCCCATAAAAAGCAGCTTTTTGCCGGGATGCGTCATCATATACGCATAGCTCAGGCGGAGATTGGCAAATTTCTGCTCTATATCTCCGGGCATTTTTCCAATCATTGTTGCCTTTCCATGTACAACCTCGTCGTGAGAGAATACAAGTATAAATTTCTCGCTATAGGCATATACCATACTGAATGTAAGCTCACCGTGATGATGCCCCCTGAAAAGAGGGTCGTATTTTATATAGTCTAAATAATCATTCATAAATCCCATATTCCATTTAAGGTCAAAGCCGAGACCTCCGTCCTCAGGGCTTCCTGTTATCAGCGGGAATGCCGTGCTTTCCTCTGCAATCGAAAGCACTCCGGGATTACGCTTCTTCAGCACGGAATTAAAGTGCCTAATCATTTCAATAGCTTCAAGATTCTCTTTGCCTCCGTACATATTAGGTATCCATTCGCCGTCATTTCTTCCGTAATCAAGATACAGCATACTTGCAACGGCATCCATTCTTATTCCGTCTGCATGATATTGTTCAACCCAAAACAGGCCGTTTGCAATAAGATAATTGGAAACCTGTGGTCTGCCATAATTGTAGATAAGCGTTCCCCAATGCGGATGCTGACCCTTGCGCGGATCCTGATGTTCATAGAGACATGTCCCGTCAAAATCCGCAAGACCGTATGTGTTCTTCGGAAAATGTGCCGGAACCCAATCCAGAATGACACCTATACCTGCCTTATGCAGCTCGTTTACAAAGTACATAAAATCCTGCGGAGAGCCATACCTCGCCGTAGGCGCATAATACCCAATAACCTGATACCCCCACGACGCATCAAGCGGATGCTCCATTACAGGCATAAGCTCAACATGGGTATAGCCCATATCTTTTACATACTCTATAACCTTAGGCGCAATCTCTCTGTAATTTGCATATATTTCTCCGTCCGAGGCCGCAGTAAATGAGCCAAGATACATTTCATATACACTTATTGGTACATCATTATTCTGAAAGGCCACACGGTTATTGATAAAATCCTCATCCTCCCACTCAAAGCCGGTAATGTCGGCAATAACGGAGGCATCGTCGGGACGGAGCTGGGCTGCATTTCCATAAGGGTCAGACTTTAAATAGGTCAGACCATTTTTCAGCTTAAGCTCAAATTTGTAGTTATCACCCACTTTGGCACCGGGAACAAAGAGTTCAAAAATACCTGAATCTCCAAGCCTTCTCATCTGATGAATCCTTCCGTCCCATTCATTAAAGTCTCCCACAACACTTATCCTAAGCACATTCGGAGCCCATACCGCAAAATACGTCCCGTTCTCACCGTCAAGCGTCATTGGATGTGCTCCAAGCTTTTCATATATCGTGTAATGTATGCCGTTTTCAAACCGCTCTATATCTCTGCTGTTTATAACAGGCTTATGCCTATAAGGGTCTCCGGTGACAGTTGTCCTTCCGTCATCATATTTTACCTCATAGCGGTAAAAGCCTATTTCCTTTTCGGGAAGCAGGACGGCAAAAAAGCCGTCGTCATCCGCCACCTCCATTTCCATCTCCCTGTACTGTGCGCCATCGTCGTCAAAGCCCCACTGAACCTTAACCTCTGCCGCATCCGGAAAAAATGCCTGAAGAAGAAGCTGTGAGCCGGACCTGTGCGGGCCGAGCAGGCGGTGTGGATTATCGCTTTCCGAATAAATTATTTCCTCAATGTCCGCCCAATTCATTAACTTGTACAATTTTTTATTCATATTTTACCTCATTTCCGTGCATTCGGCTGCACATGTGTATGTCTGTTGTCGGAATATGCCTTTTTATTGCAGAGAATGCAGAAACAGTCCGCTTCTCAGCTTCGGCTCAAACCAGGTTGACTTTGGCGGCATAAGCCTTCCTGCATCAGCTACGGCAAAAAGCTCCGAGACCGAAGTCGGATACATTGAAAACGCCACCTTCATATCACTGTGTACTCTTCTTTCAAGCTC
>JAJQGF010000113.1 GCA_021200695.1 Lachnospiraceae bacterium | reverse complement strand
TTATTATTATAAACAAGTGTTGCCAAACGTCCTTTGTTATATGATTTTGATAAACAATCATCTTCGTATTCATTATCAACAAAATCTACATCATATTCAGATATACCTGTTATTCTGTAGCAGACATCTGTTAAGATATTAGGTGTAAGGATATCTTTCATATATTTTCCGGTTATAGCTGATTTGTTCATATTGTTTTTTATGATGAAGTGCGGTTTGCTCATTATAATAAATCCTCCTTTTCATTAAACGATACATAAATAAATAGTACGGAGTTGCGTTGTTACCACTACAAGGGAGAAAATAAAAATATAGTTCCTTGTCCGTGTGAGAATTTGTAAAAAAGGTTAAATGCAGTAGGAACACTTTGAATGCCAGAATTTCTTCTTTTACATTTTTCATCTGAAAAACTAATGTATGTTGCAGTATTGCGATATTGAAGAATACCTAATCGGCTTTGTTTATACTTGACATCTGGAAATTCATCTGAATAATCATTTTCAACAAATTCGACTTCATAATCTGGATTTCCGGTAACTTCTATACATATTTGTCCCATTACGGAATCTGTGACGAGATAGTCAAAATAAATACCTGTTTTTGCGGATTTTTGCATATTTCGTTTGATAATAAATTTAGAAATATCTCTATATTTCATAATTTAATACAAGTATCTCTTTTCTAGGCTGACCGGAAATCCCTATTATTTCGCCTAAAGGTATATAGGTGTAGTTGTTACGATTAATCCAATCTTCCAATTCAGTGTTAATCTCACCCTTATGTTCTAAAACATATGAGAGCATGCAAGGAATATTATTCTGCGTCATTGTATCTATAAATTGAAAAAGTTCTTCTTCAAGTTTATCGTCCCAACCTTTGAATCCTCTTTTTCCGTCATTATAACTACCAGTAGTTAACTTGTAAGGAGGATCTAGATATAAAAATGTATTCTCCGATAAAGCAAGGGTGTCAGGAATATTAATGTAGTCTGTGCTTAGAAAAGTGACATCTTTTTCCTTTAATATTCGGCTAAAACTTGTTAACTTTGAAAGAATACAGTCATTAAACCATCTTACTCCTGCTGGGTTATTAAAGCTGTAGTTACTATTGAATCGAATTTGCTGTTGGAAGCTATATAGAATTATAGCAAATAGCATTCTGGGATCTTTTTTGCTTTTGGGTAACTCATTATAGTAATCCCGTGCTTTAAGATATGTTTCCTTATTCCCTTTTTCAAGTTGAAACTTATCTATGAATTTTTTTACATAAGTTATGTATTCGTAGGTATCATATTCTCGGAAGGATTTTATCAAATCTTTTACGATAAAATTAATATCATTATAATACAAATGAGACGAATTAATGTTTATGCCAACGTTGAATCCTCCTCCGAATACATCAATAAATGTGTCTGTTTTCAATAAATTAGCATGTATATAAGGAACAATCTTTGCTTTGCTTCCAATATAATTTAGAGGTGATTCATAAACCACCTCAGAACTTGGCTTTCTCTTTATATAAAATAGGTATTCGAAGTGTGTATTTTTATTTTGAGATTTCCAGTTCTCATATTTTTTATACGGGATTTTGATACATTCAAAAGTATCTTCGTAACCGTATCGTTTCATTAATGCTTCAATATAATCTTTGCTCATGTCACCGGCATTATTGTAACTCATAAAAATATGCGTTGCGGTTGTTTCGGCAAGTATTTTATCAAGTAAAATATGCACTTTATATATTTTTGACCAATCAGAACGCATCTCGCGAGTGCTTCTTGAACCAGTAACTTTGCTGATTTTTTCTGGCTTATCGTTAAGAATGAGCGTTTCTAGAAAATGATACTGTGTCCCGTATTGATTTTGAGTATACGGAGGATCGAGGTACAAAATATCACATTGTACATTTGAAATAATATTTTCTAATTTATCTACAAAAACCTCTACATTTTTGGTGGATGGTATAGAATCATATAAATTAAGAAATTGTATGTTCTTTAAAGCTCGATCATCCCATTCCTTTAAAAATGCTCCATATACACCAGCAGTATTAGATACAAAAGATACTGATTCTATCAAGCAGGCTAATAAGAAGCAGTATTCTTCTTTGCTGATTAAAGAAGCAGTATACCACTCTTCAATGGTTTTACGAAAATAGTCAACTCGTCCTGCATTGTGAGCGGAAAGATACATTCTTGATGATCCGCCTGGAGAGTAGTTTGTATAGAAATAGTCTTGATACACAATATCATTAGAGTTAAGGTACTCAAATGGATCAAAACCTAGGTTATTAAAGGTGCATTGGGATGCTACAATTCTTCCGTATGCATATGTGGCAGAGCAGTTGAGATTATCATTTATCACAATATTGCACCTGTTTTTAAATGCGTTAGCAACCGATCCGGTTCCACAAAAAGCATCAAAAAATATTGTATTGGGTTGTATATCAACTTTTGATGATATAATTTCTGTTATTCGATCTATAATCGAATCTTTATTTCCTAAATATCTCAAAATGAAATCCTTTCTTATCACAGGGGGAGTGTTATCTCTGTGAGTTTAGTTTCTAAAGACCGATGCCTCCAAAAACATAGTTTTTCGCGAAATTGCATAGGGGTACAGGGAATTAATTGCTAGTTGTGTATATGAAATAACTTAAAAGCATATACAACAATTATTTACAATTAAATTTATTTTGTAAGTATAAGTTGCGTGTATTTGTGCGCGTATATTATACCTTATGCTTATTGTTTTGAGCAGTTTCAATACGTTTTCTGCGTCTGAATTCTCGTTGGTTCTTAGCATTGCGAGCCTTTTGACATTCTGCCTTGTCACAATATTCTTGACGATTATTTCGTCTTATAAGAAAATCACCGCAATGTCGGCAGACAATCATAATTCCTTCTTGTCGTTCATCTTGCTTCCCTTTATCTTCTGGTGCCGGGTCTTCTGATAGCATACGAGCGAGTGTAAACCAGGCAATATCAAATACAGAATTAACGTCAGCAGAAAAATCTAAACGATTTGTTGCTGGATTGACCTTAAGCCTAATTGTGAAATCTGGTATAAGATTAATAAGCGTATTTCTTAATTCTTCGTAATGAGCGAATGGTTCCTGCTGAAATTCACTAGTCGGTTTATTGGGTGGAAAGTGTTCCTCTTCATATTTATTGTAGAGTTTCATGATTTCCACAATATTACCGTTGGCAGGGCTTTCATCTAAGTCAGGAATTTCTCTTTCTTCAAGTTTGTATTTCTCGAAAAAAGGAAGCCCTTCAAAATATTTTCCTTCTTTATATAAATTATAAGCAGGCTCCTCATCTGCAATGCATACACCTTCTAATGCTTCATAGAAGAGAGCTGTATTGTATAGCTTACTTAAATCTTTCATGAAATCTTCAAAAGAAAAAATGCCATCGTGAGCAACCATCTCTGCATCAAATCCATTTATATCAAAACTCTCTTCAGTAAGCTCTTGATATATGAAATCAATACTATAAGGATGCATATTCTCTTTGCACCATTCAATAATTAACTGTTCTTTAGGTACTTTATTTTCAAAGTCATCAATCCTTTTCGCAAGATTGCATAGGCTAACGAGAAGTTCTTTTCCTGAAACAGAATCATCGCTTGGGAATATCGGCTCATAGCCACTTTTGCATATAGGGAAAGCGCAGCATTCATGGCTGTTATTTCCCATTTCGTAATCTTTGAATCGAAATGGGTGATAAATTAGTTGACCGACTCCGCCTATTTCCCTTTGTCCGAGTATGTCTGTTGTTTTATTTGCTTTTGAGGGGATATAGTCCCCGTTCCAATCATATGGCATTTATCTCACCTCTTAACGTTAAATCATAAGCGTAAGCGTCAGTAATTGGATTACGATTACATTATAAACAACAATATGATAGAAAACAATACAGAACAGATAAATTGTTTGTAAATTGTTATGTACCTTGACAACTTCATCCCACTCGAAAAGTTGATGGAAAATGCATTCTTATTCCGACAGAAGCATACAGAGAGTGGCTTTTGAAAGAGAGGATGAATCATATTCATTATTCTTGACTGACTTTGGGACTTGTTTCCTTAAGGATGGGAGTGAGAGGATAACTCTTGAAATAATGGTAATTGGACCACGAATGTTTATTGCACCGGAATATGAGGTTGGTGAAAAACTTGCATTATATCATGAAAAAAAAAAATGATAAGCGCTTACGAAAAATGGAACTGATGGAGATAAAAGAGAAAAATAGATTATGTAAATTATTAGTTTGTAGCAGTAATCTTAATGATAAAAGTTCTTTGGTAGCAATGGAAACCTAGATAAAAAGAGAGCATTTAGAAATGCTTTCTAGACGGAAATATTATGAAAGAGAATCTTATGGATTTGTGGGGCAGGAAATGTAACTTGCCACAATCTGCATTTTCAGAGCATTTCACAAAACACCCAAGAAACCTCGCAAAACAGGGACTTTCTTGGCAACAGGAGGTATATTATGATACCAATTCGTGTCCTTTTCATCTGCCATGGCAGGATGATGGGTAGTCAGTAAAATCAAGGCTTTAGGGGGCATTACTTGGGCATTTCGCGGCAAGTGTAGTAGTAAGAGACTACGGTAATACTACGAATGAGGGAATGCAAATGAGCCGATGTAGAAGTGCAGATTTTAACGGTAGTGGCAATCGTTAGAATGTAAGGGGTATCGTTATATAGTGTGCAATCGTTGAAAGGTTCAGCAGTATCGTGTAAAATGAATATCTAGTTAGATACGGACATATAATATTAATGCAGCTATGAGCTGTGATTTGAACTATTTTGACCTTGACAGGCGGCACATTTGAATGTATACTTTAAGTACAGTAAGAGATTACTGCAAATGTTTGTTGCTACTCGATATGCAACTCAAATAAAGTCGAGTTCAAATGTTTGTCGCTACTCGATATGCGACTTAGAAAAGGTCGAGTTCAAATGTTTTGAGGTTTCGTTCGAGAGGACGGAACCTCTTTTTAACGATAGGAGAAGAAATGGAAATAGGACATTTTTATTATATTGATGATCAGTACTTTAAGGATTTTCCAGATCCTTATCTGATGTAGAATAAGGAAAAAGTAAATGGACAGTTACATGACAGACCATGTTTTTACGCATTCCAGGATAGTAATACTCAGCTATTTTGGATGATTCCGTTTTCGTCACAGGTTTCTAAATTTAAGGGAATCTATAACAAGAAAATGCAAAAGTACCATAGGTGCGATACAATTGTTTTTGGAGAGGTGCTTGGTCATGAGAAGGCATTTTTGATTCAAAATATGTGTCCTATTACAGAAAAATATATGAAAAATGAGTATTTGGACTCTGTTGCCGATATACTAGTTCGTGTTGATGGTAGATTGGAAAAGGAGTTAAAGGATAAAGTGGGAAAAGCTTTAGCATTGCAGAGGAAGGGAGCGAAACTGATTTTCCCAGATGTCCTTAGTATAGAACAGGAATTATTAAAATAAATGAAAATATTTACAGAGAATAATGAGAGATGCATTGCAATTTGTTCGTTTTTATCTTTACACATTACCTAAAGAGTGCCATGCGTAAAGGTGTCTTTAAGACTTATGTAAGAAAGACTTATAATGACAGCAACGTTAAGGGAACGATTGATATAGCGAGACACATTGTTAAGAATACGCCTTTTGTGGGAAATGTAGTATATTCGCAAAGGGAGTATTACTTTGATAATGATTTGATGGAGTTAATCCGTCATACCGTGGAGTTTATCAAATACAAGCCCTACGGTCATAAACTACTTGCACAGGTTAAGGATGAGGTCAAGGATGTTGTTGCAGCTACTCCAAATTACGAGATGTGCAATCGCCAGACGAATGCAAAGGCGATTATCCATGCTGTAGGTCCAGATTTTAGCGTAACCCCGACTGCGTTCAAAGAGTTATATGAAGCATATTATAATTCTTTAAAGGTGCTGATGGAAAATGGTTATTACAGTATCTCATTTGCACCACATAAAGTGTAAAAATGCACAGTATTTAACGATGCACCCTTTGAGGGCTAAAAATGCACCACCCTACCTCGAAAAAAGGCGCAAAATCCAGGGTAGTAATACTGAAAATTCTTACTACGAATGAGGGGTGTGAATTGCACCGTTTTGCTGTATTTTGCAGAATCGGCATTTAAAATGTAACTTTTTACAAGGCAAGACCAAGTCAGCAAAATGCCCCAAAACACGGCATTTTATTCAAGGAGATTTTTATGATACGCGTACTTTTTGTATGCCACGGCAGTATTTTCCAGAATTGAAAAAAGCTGTAAAATGGGTGTTTCCGGTGCAAAGTAGATGAATTTTACCATTGGTTTAGCACTTTTGCAGGAAAAAATTTAATAGAGCTCAAACTAATAAAATGGCATTTCGATAAATATTACTGTCGGGATGCCGTTTTGTTGTTTGTGAATAAAAATGGTAAGTGTGTCAAAAATATTCAATTGTGAATTGCAACACAGAATAAAATTTGATAAAATACATTTGAATAAAAGTGTTAAAAATGTCAAAAATATTCAGTGAGGAGAACGGATATGAATATAAGC
>JAJQGF010000134.1 GCA_021200695.1 Lachnospiraceae bacterium | reverse complement strand
GGTTATTTGCATATATTTTAAATTTGGTAATCCTATTAACAATGATTAGAGAAGAATGTTATGATTTGGATAGGTGCATTAAATTGTTAACTATTATTTTGGGGATTGCATTTATTTCAACTTTTAACATGTATACAACAAAAAGGTATGTGTTATAATTTATCATAAAATTTCAAAAGATACAAGGAGGGAGTATATGATATTTAGATTTATAAAGAAAAACCATTGTGTATTATGTCTTTTATTTTTATGCTTTATATCCGTATTTATGCTTAGCGGCTGCAGTAATGAAAATACTTTAGCCGAAGGTAGCGGAGATTCTGTCGAAATTTTGACGGAAGCAGAGACATCGACGGCATCTGATGACAGCATCAATGAGCAGTCCGGAGACGTGAAGGTTATGGATTATAGGACCGATTGGAGCATTGAAGAACGCAAGGTTGGCGAACTTCCGGAGGATTATTATTATCTGGGAAGTACAGATAATGGTTTTTTTTATAGAATTTCAGCTGACTCGAATATTAGGCAGGATGACGGTCCGACAGAGTATGGTTTTTATTTCAGAATGTGGTCGGGGGAAGATTTATTATTATATGAAGTATCAACTACACTCTATTCATGGTTTAATCATAAGGAATATCTTTTTCTGTCTGTTTTCAGTGATGACGGAGTTGAAATTGTTGAACTGAATGAAGAAGGAAATGCCAAAATTATACTTACAGCAGGACAATATGTACTCCCAAGAATTTATGGCTATGAGGACGAGTTGATTATAGTTGCATGGGATAAAAATGAAGAAGGAGAGGAAGTCTATCGGATTTTTGATGTAAATATAAATATTGGGGAACCGGAGCTTATATATGAAAGCCGGCAATGGATTCGGTATGCATGTAAGTCTGAATCCGGCATTATATTTTCAGAAGGTGATGAAAATGAGCAGCAGATGCTGTATCTGTATGATACTGAGACAGATTCCATCGTAAAAAGCGCAGAATTGGAGAGACCGATTGTTTTTGTCGCAGAAAACAATGGAATGCTTTATCTGAGCGGGAGGGGAACGCTTGCTACTGAAGAGCTTGGCGAAATATATGAGTGGAACGAAACTTCTCTGGAAAAGAAAGGAATGATTCCTTTTGTTGCAGAGAATAATCTAATAATGAGCGGAAGCCAAATCGGGAATTACTTTATATGGAACGCACAGAAAAATGGGTATGTTTTGGATTTGGGAAAAGAAACTCTGTGGATGTTTGACTTTAGAGAAAACGAAGAGAGCAAACTAATAAGTAAAATGGAGGACGACGGCTTTTCCGGAATTGTACAGCGCAATGGAGAGAATTATTATGTAAAATACAGCATTCCAGGTGAATAAAAAATTCCCTAAGTATTGATGTGAAGAGGGAGAAAACAACGGGTTGTAAATTATCTTCCGGCGATGTTTCGCAGAAAATTTGAATTTGTAAAGGTGGAGTGTTAGGAAAAATACACATTTGAGTAAATTGGTCTGTTTTTGTACAGAATTATCTGTTATAATTTTAAATATGTGCGAGTGAGCTTGCATGAATGAAAAATGATTAAAGAGTAAACAATAAGTTATATTTGACTGATTGTGAAAATACAGAGCATTCGCAGTATGGAGAAATTTAATGACGGATAACAAAGAGAAAACAGATAATCCTGAAATCAGCGATTATGTCGCGTATAATGAGATTGACGCTGAGGATGACGAGCAACGCAGGCAGCGCCGCGCAGAGAGACGAAATCAAATGAAGCGTGAAAAGGAACGCATAGAAAGAATCAACAGCTTGATTAGGCTCAGAGTAGCGCCCGCGGTATGTATTATGCTTGTATTTATAGCTGTCCTTTCAGGAATACGTATAATGAATTCGAGAAGCGCGTCGTCAGAGCAGTCGGAGCCGGAAAAAACGGACGCTGTTTTTGACACTGCGGACACGGATTTGCCACAGGCGCAGGAGACGGGAAATAATACTGCTGAAAACAGTATTGATAGTGAGGAAAGTGAGGCTGTATCGGCAGCAGGAAATGCCGCTGTGACAGCAGATGCAGATTCATCAGAAGCTCAGGCTGTTGACGGAAAAATTCAGGTGGGAGACGTTGAATTTATGGCGGGTATGGAGGCAAGCGCCACATCGCTCACCGACACTAATGTGACATCCGAGGTTTACAGCAGTCATACAATTCTGATAAATGAAGCGGACAATACCATAGTAGCTGCCAGGGATGCCATGTCAAAAATTTATCCCGCCTCCATGACAAAGGTGCTGACTGTTCTTGTAGCAGCGGAGAAGGTTACGGATTTGGACGATGAATTTACGATTACTCTTGATATTACAGATTATGCGTATGTGAATGACTGTAGTGCCGTGGGATTTCTTGATGAAGAGACGGTTACCGTAAGGGATCTTTTTTACGGAACCGTACTTCCCTCGGGTGCGGATGCAGCTCTCGGTCTTGCAATCTACGTTGCCGGCTCACAGGAGGCTTTTGTGGAAATGATGAATGATAAGCTTGAGGAGTTGGGACTGTCTGACACTGCACATTTTACAAATTGTGTCGGACTGTATGATGATGAGCATTATTGCACGACTTATGATATGGCAATAATAATGAAGGCTGCTGTGGAGAATGATTTATGCCGTGAGGTGCTCTCTGCACATACCTATACCACTTCCTCCACAACTCAGCATCCTGATGGAATTACCATTTCTAATTGGTTTCTCAGAAGAATTGAGGACAGGGACAGTGGAGGGCTTGTACTCTGCGGCAAAACGGGATTTGTTAATCAGTCTGGAAGCTGTGCCGTGAGTTATTTTATTTCCAACAGCGGTGTGCCATATATATGCGTGACAGCAGATACCTATAGCAGTTGGAGATGTATTTACGACCATGTGGCAATGTATACGAGCTATACCTAGCAGCAATATCTGCAAATAATGCCGCAGGGCTGAAAATATTAATATACGTGATAAATGTGCGATAGGTTGTTACTGACAAACCGAAAAGCTTGTGATATAATTAGCGCAAACATCAGAAAGGAGTTACATAATTATGGAATTACCATTTCAAATTGATTTGACCGGAGAAGTAGCGGTTGTAACCGGAGGAAGCGGAATGATTGGCGGCATGTTCTGCCGCGCGCTTGCAAAGTGTGGCGCTAAGGTGGCTGTTCTCGGAAGGAAGGCTGAGAATGGAAATCCTGTCGTAGAGGATATCGAGGCTGAAGGCGGTGAGGCGATTTCCGTTGCAGTAGATGTGCTTAATAAGGAAAGCATCGAAGCTGCCAGAAAAGTGATTCTGGACAAGTGGGGCAAAATAAACATCCTTGTAAACTGCGCGGGCGGCGCGGTTAAGAGTGCGCAGATTCCTCAGGACCAGTTTGCTGATATGGACGGAGATATGCTTAACTTCTTTACCACGGATATGGAAAATGTACATACCGAGCTTGATTTAAATCTGTACGGGACAATGCTTCCCACACAGGTGTTTGGCGCAAGCATGGTTGGTCAGGAGAATGCAAATATTATTAATATATCAAGTATGGGAGCATACGGACCGCTTACCAGAATTCCCGGATATTCATGCGCGAAGGCAGCTATCTCTAACTTTACAGAGTGGTCGGCCAACTATTTTGCAAAGAGCGGCATCAGGGTAAATGCTCTTGCACCCGGATTTTTCCAGACAACACAGAATCATGCGCTGCACTTTAATCCGGACGGTACTCCTACCCCCAGGAGCAAGAAGATTATTGACAGTACACCAATGGGCAAATACGGAGACCCGGAGGATTTAATAGGAGCGCTTTTGTTCCTTGTAAGCCCTAAGGGAAGCAGCTTTGTCACAGGTGCGATTATCCCTGTTGACGGCGGCTTTCACTGTTACCTGGGTGTGTAATGCTTTGCATATAGCTTTTACTATAATGAAGGGCTGCCTGTTTTTTGGCAGCCTTTTTGGACATTTTTTGTAAAACCATAAATGGAGGGAAAAATGAGATTTGTAGTACAGGTAGCGTCTGACGCAAGGGTAATTACGGGCGACAGGGTGATTGGACGGATTTCAAAAGGGCTTATGGTGCTGATTGGCATTGAGGACGCAGATACAAGAGAAATTGCAGACAGAATGATAAAGAAGCTGTTGGGGCTTCGCATTTTTCCCGATGAAAACGACAAGACTAATCTGAATTTAAGGCAGGTGGGCGGAGAACTGCTGCTGGTATCCCAATTTACTCTTTATGCGGACTGCAGACATGGAAACCGCCCAAGCTTTACAAATGCCGGAAAGCCGGAATTTGCGGAAGAGCTGTATAAATATATTATAGATAAATGCAGGGAGAATGAAATCCACACTGAGACAGGCGAGTTTGGCGCTAAAATGCGTCTCTTCTTTACAAATGAGGGTCCCTTTACTATTATATTGGATTCTGAAGAGCTGTTTGGCATGTAAGCTGCTACTTATCATGTACATGCCCGCGGCTCCACACTACAGACGGCTGTGCCTTTGAGGTTACCCTTCTGAAGAGCAGGGCTGCCAGAGCTTTGCCATTAAACGGAAGAAGAGGCCAAAAGTAACTCATGCCGCCAAAGGTTGGAGTACATATTATGGAACATGACACAAGTGTCAGTCCTGCGATAAAGCCCCATTTTCCCCAAAACGCAGTGAGTACAATCAAAAATATTCGATAAAGCCTGAGTGCATCGGCAAATTCCACACTTGCTAGTGAGAGTGATGTCAGAAGTGTTACGGCGGCATAAAATAGGACTTCTACGGATGCCCAATTCAAACTGACAGCAATGTCACCTATTAACAAACCTCCGACTATGGACAGGGAACCGGAAAAGCGGCTTGAACTGACTGATGCGGAATATTTGAACAGGTCAAGTAAAAATTCCACGGCAAGCACATATATTATAAGGTGAAGGGAGGTTATTCCTTCGGTGGAAATAATTCCCCATTTTTGCGCAAGCTGTGGATAATATGCGGTTATCAGCAGAAAGGCAGGCATCAGAAGCAGGCTTATAGGTATGCAGAGGAAGCGGACAAAACGAAAATATCCGCCGACCATAGGGCTTTTGTAATAATCCTCTGGACTTTGTGTAAACTGAAAAATTGTGCATGGCAATATTAATACTGTCGGGGAGTTGTCCACAATAATAAGAATATGCCCCTCAGTAATATAGCTTGCCGCTACATCAGGCCGTTCCGTCATATGAATACAGGGAAGCGGTGTCCACCAGCGTTTTTTGACCAGCATTTCCTCGAGGCTTTTTGCACCCATTGTGAGTGAGGTAATCTGCAGTGAGTCAATGGTTTGTGACAGCTTTTCGAGCAGCTCATGGTTTACGGAATCTGCAAGATATGCCACTGCAACATCAGTGCGGCTTTCCGTGCCGACGCTGTGCATCTCAAAGGTAAGTCTTGGTGAGCGGACATGTCTTCTTATAAGACTTGTATTATACAAGAGAGTTTCAACGAAGCCGTCCCTTGCACCGCGGGTTATGCGCTCGCTGTCAGGCTCCGATATGCTTCTTGCGGGATATGAACGCGCATCAAGTAATATAGCCATGCTGAAGCCATCTACAAACAAAACGCAGGGACCGCTTAAAAGATTTCTGATTATTTCATCCCATGAGCTGCTAAGCGATGTCTGGGCAAAGCCTATTTTGGAATCCATAAAGCTTTGAATATTTTCTATTTCAGAGCCGCCCATGAAGTCCGGATTCTGTAAATCCGAGAAAATATGCTGAAGCACCTCTGTTTTGCAGAAGCCGTTTACCCCGATAAAAAAGCATTCTGTCCCACCTATATAGAGCGTTCTTGTCATAAGGTCAAAGCTTTTTTTCAGGGGAAGCAGACGTTCTAAAACCTCTATATTGTCGGCGAGGCAGGAGGAAAGAGTCCCGCGGGCATCGGTCATACCTTCATTTGCAGGCGTGTATTTCTTATTTTTAATATTATTGTTTTTATGAAGATTCATAGGACCTCTTTTCAACGCAAAGTGACTGCGTTTTATTTGCATATTATAGGGCGGTAATTTCTTTAAATAGTATATCTAAAAAAATAATTTCCATACTTTTGGTTATAATTTATTGTATTCCTTTTTAATAATAGTAGTGATATTATAGACAGAGATATAGCAGGAAAAACAGCGGAGGATTTATATTACAAATGAATGACGACATTACACAGATAAGCCAGGAGGCGTACAGAGCTGCAAAGGAGACGCTGCAGGAGGCTAAATTAAAAGAGGGACAGATACTTGTTGTAGGCTGCTCAACCAGCGAGGTGGGCGGAGCCGCAATCGGAACCTTTTCAAGTCCTGAGCTTGCGGAGGCAGTCTTTGGCGGAATATATCAGGCTGTCCAGGAGGCAGGAGTATTTCTTGCCGCACAGTGCTGTGAGCACTTGAACAGGGCACTTATTATAGAGGAGGAGGCGGCTGAAGTGTATGGGTATGACATTGTAAATGTAGTGCCTCAGCCCAAGGCAGGAGGTTCATTTGCGACAGCTGCCTACAAGGCATTTGAATCGCCTGTGGCGGTAGAGCGCATAAGGGCACATGCGGGAATGGATATAGGGAATACTCTTATAGGAATGCATCTCAGAGAGGTTGCCGTTCCCCTGCGCATAAGGACAGGGCATATTGGCGATGCGAATGTAGTGTGTGCCAGAACCAGACCGAGGTTCATAGGCGGGGCCAGAGCCGCATATGACGAGGAGAAAATGT
>JAJQGF010000050.1 GCA_021200695.1 Lachnospiraceae bacterium | reverse complement strand
GATACACACTATTATATAAATAGTGGTAGGCGCTGCGTTTAACGAATGCTTTGGAGGTATAAAATGCTGTATATTGGTATTGATTTAGGTACATCTGCAGTAAAGCTTTTGCTTATGGATGAAAGCGGAGGTATACTGAATATTGTGTCGGAGGAATACCCGCTTTATTTTCCCAGACCTGGCTGGTCCGAGCAAAATCCTGCCGATTGGTATGAAAAGACCATTATTGGAATGGAAAAGCTGCTGGACGGAGCGGACAGAAGCAAGGTTGCTGGTATAAGCTTTGGCGGGCAGATGCATGGACTTGTTATATTGGATGAAAATGATGAGGTAATCCGGCCTGCAATATTATGGAACGACGGGCGTACTGGTGAGGAATGTGATTATCTTAATAACACTGTCGGAAGGGATAAGCTTACTTCGTACACGGCGAATATAGCCTTTACAGGCTTTACAGCGCCAAAGCTTCTCTGGTTAAGAAAGCATGAGCCGGAAAATTTTGCAAAAATTAAAAAGATTATGCTTCCAAAGGATTACATAGCTTACAGACTGTCAGGAGTTCACTGCACGGATGTCTCTGACGCGTCAGGGATGCTTCTGTTTGATGTGAAGAACAGAAGCTGGTCCAAAGAGATGTGCGATATCTGCGGAATTAGAGAGGATATGCTTGCACAGTGCTTTGAGAGCTATGAGAGTGTGGGAACGCTCCTTCCCTCTGTGGCATCACAGCTTGGGATACCCGGGAGCTGCGTTATAGCTGCGGGAGCGGGAGACAATGCCGCCGCAGCAGTAGGAACGGGGACGGTCGGAGCCGACATGTGCAATATATCGCTTGGCACAAGCGGAACGGTGTTTATAACAACAGATAAATTCAGGGTTGATAATAACAATGCGCTTCACTCCTTTGCGCATGCGGACGGGGGCTATCACCTTATGGGCTGTATGCTGAGCGCCGCCTCATGCAATAAATGGTGGATGGATGAAATTATAGGTACAAAGGACTATTCACGGGAACAGGCAGGAATAGATAAGCTTGGCGATAATCATGTATTTTTCCTGCCATACCTGATGGGAGAGAGGTCGCCGCACAATGACCCTGACGCGCGTGGAACCTTTATAGGTATGACAATGGATACTACAAGGGGAGATATGACGCAGGCGGTTCTTGAGGGAGTAGCATTTGCACTCAGGGATTCGTTCGAGGTGGCAAGAAGTCTGGGAATAAATCCGGTGCGCGCCAAGATATGCGGAGGAGGCGCCAGAAGTCCGCTGTGGAGAAAAATTATAGCGAATGTGCTTAACCTTGAATTGGATATAATTGAGAGTGAGGAGGGACCCGCGCTCGGAGGCGCAATTTTGGCGGCGGTTGCCTGTGGTGAATATTCTGATGTCAGAGAGGCGGCTGAAAAAATTGTAAAAGTAGTAGACACAGTCTCACCTGACTCGGAGCTGGTAAGCAAATATAACGAAAGATATAATATATTTAAACAGATTTATCCGGTATGCAGTCCTTTATACAAAATAATATAAAATATTTAATTCAAAAAGGAGGATTATGTAAACTATGAACAATTTACCAAAAGCCAAAGTGGGCATTGTTGCGGTAAGCCGTGACTGTTTCCCGGAGACACTTTCCGTCAACAGAAGGAAGGCGGTTGTTGACGCGTATACAGCAAAATATGATGCCGCCGATATCTATGAATGTCCTGTATGCATAGTTGAGAGCGAGATACATATGGTTCAGGCTCTTGAGGATATCAATGCTGCGGGCTGCAATGCCCTATGCGTATATTTGGGAAATTTTGGACCTGAAATTGCAGAGACCCTGCTTGCAAAGCATTTTGACGGACCTGTAATGTACATTGCGGCAGCGGAGGAGACACAGAATGATTTAAAGGGCGGACGTGGTGACGCCTACTGCGGAATGTTAAACGCAAGCTATAATTTGAAGCTGCGCAATGTAAAGGCATATATTCCTGAGAAGCCGGTGGGAACTGCGTCGGAGTGTGCGGAAATGATACATGATTTCCTGCCGGTTGCCAGAGCCATAATAGGACTTAATAATCTTAAGATTATTTCATTCGGGCCACGCCCGCTTAATTTCCTTGCATGCAATGCGCCTATAAAACAGCTTTACAATATAGGCGTTGAAATTGAGGAAAACTCAGAGCTTGACCTTTTTGAGGCATACAAGCTGCATGAGGGCGATGAAAGAATTCCGGCAAAGGTAAAGGAGATGGAGGAGGAATTAGGCGCAGGTAATAATAAGCCGCAGATACTTCCCAGACTTGCCCAATATGAGCTTACTCTTCTGGATTGGATAGAGACGCACAGAGGCTACAGAAAATACGTTGCCATTGCAGGCAAGTGCTGGCCGGCGTTCCAGACACAGTTTGGTTTTGTACCCTGTTATGTTAACAGCCGTTTAACCGGAATGGGTATTCCTGTATCCTGCGAGGTTGATATATATGGCGCGCTCAGTGAGTTTATCGGCGCATGTGTAAGTGAGGATGCGGTAACGCTGCTTGATATAAACAATACGGTACCTGATGATATGTATGCCGAGGCAGTAAAGCCGCAGTTTGCATATGAGCATACTGATACCTTCATGGGCTTCCACTGCGGAAATACAAGCTCCAGAAAGCTTGCCTTCTGTAATATGAGCTATCAGATGATAATGGCTCGTACACTTCCGGAGGAGGTCACTCAGGGAACGCTTGAGGGAGACATTATACCGGGCGATATTACCTTCTACAGACTTCAGTCCACGGCAGACTGTAGGCTGCGCGCTTATATTGCTCAGGGTGAGGTGCTTCCTGTGGACACCAAGTCCTTTGGAAGCATAGGTGTCTTTGCAATTCCCGAAATGGGACGCTTCTACCGTCATGTGCTGATAGAAAAGAACTTCCCGCACCACGGAGCTGTTGCCTTCGGACATTTTGGCAAGGCATTATATGAGGTATTTAAGTATATTGGAGTGCCGTCTGAAGATTTGAACTTTAATCAGCCAAAGGGTATGATGTATCCGACAGAGAATCCCTTTGCATAATGTAAATAATAAAAGAGTAAATTAACGGCAGGCATTGCGGTAAGGCAAAACAGTCCGCAGCGCCTGCCGTTTTTTATTTTATTCAGCCGAATTTGCGATTTACGATGTCTGCTATGACAGCGGCTGTGTCGTCAAAGGACAAATAACTGCTGTTTATCATAAGGTCCTTATGCAGTGGATTGTCAGGCATAAATCCGGCATACTTCCTGTGATATTCGTTTCGTGCTTTATCTACATCCTTTATCATTTTGACTGCTTCGTCAGGAGTCATACCCAGGAGATTTATGCAGTTGTCAAGTCTTTTTTCATAGGGTGCATATGTGTAGATATGAAAATGATTTGGTATATCTGCCAGAATTGCATCCGAGCAGCGTCCGACAATAATGCAGTTTCCGGCATCAGCTTTATCCAAAATAATTTGCTTTTGTACGCGGAATATTTCATCCCTTTTTTCCACGGAGGAATCATCGCCAAGCGGGAATTTACTGAAAGAATATCTTGAGGCGCGCTCTTCCATGTAGCTGATGGTAGAAATGGGCATCCCTGTCTTTTTAGCTGTCATTTCAACAATATCCCTGTCATATAGCTCAAGCTTTAATATTTCTGAAAGCTTCTGGGCGATTGCGCGTCCCATACTTCCAAACTGTCTTGTAATTGTAATTACACACTTTTCCATATAATTTTTCCTCCATATAAATTTTAATGTCAGTGTGATGGACGTCTTACATATTGCCCCCAGCCCTTACAGGTTTTATCGACTAATCCATTTTTGAATACAATGCGTCCGCGGCTGATGGTGTGGGTTATAGTACAATTTACGGTAAGTCCGTCGTAGGTAAGCGCTATATCCCGTGAATGGGAATAACTGTCCTCCTTGTAAAGTGTCATGGGATTTTGATTAAAAATTACTATATCAGCATCCGCACCCGGAAGCAGACAACCCTTTCGTGGATATAAGTCGAACGATTTGGCAGGGTTTACACATAACAAATCTAAAGCTTTTGACATAGACAATTTTCCTTTTTCCACGCAGTCAATTATAAGGGGAAAGCGTGTATCAATGCCTGGAAAGCCTGCCGGCACCTTAAAGATATCGTCGGGGGAGCTCTCTTTTTCTGACAGAAGATAAGGCGCATGGTCGCTTCCTATAAAGTCAACGCTGCCATCGTTTATATATTTCCACAGACCGTCAACCAGATGCCTGTGTCTGAGAGGAGGATTACATTTGGCAAACCCCCCTAAGCTGTTTAAATATGCTTCGTCCAGCAGAAGGTAATGAGGACATGTTTCCAATAAGACATTTATGCCCTCCTTTTTTGCATTTGATATTATCTCCATTGCTTCAGGAGTGGAAATATGTACAAATTCTACTGCAGCACCGGTCTCCCTTGCAAATCTGAGTATCTTCTCCACGGCAAGAACTTCTGTAATGGGAGGACGTGACAAAGCGTGATATATTGGTGAGGTATGATTCATTGCCCGAAACTCACGGATATTTGTATTTATCATTTCATTATCCTCACAATGTACTGCAATAGGCAATCCGGTTTTTGCAACCTCTCGAAAGCCCTTCAACACATCTGAGTTTTCCGCCATGGTAAGTCCGGCAAATTCTTCTTCACGCCCCTCGGGGGCAACCTGAAGAAAGGTTTTATATGCAACAATTCCCTCATGTGAAAGAGGCTCAATATCCTCGGGATAATCCGCGCCTGCAGCTCCATAAAAGCAATAATCCACGACAGACTGATAATCGGCGACACGTATACGGTTATCTAAAATTTGTTTGTTGTGCTGCGGCGGAGAGGAAATTGGGTGCTCAAGCACAAGGGTCACGCCACCGGCGGCAGCAGCCATTGAGCCCGTATAAAAGGTCTCGCGCTCTGAATGCCCAGGGTCGCGAAAATGTACATGAGTATCTATTGAGCCGGGAGAAACATAGCAGCCGGAGGCATCAATAATCTCTGAGGCCTGGGGCAACTCATTCCCGGCCTCTGTGGATAAATAAACAATCTTACCATCCTTTATACCTAAGTCCGTATAAATAAATCTTTGGTCAATATATGTGAGTCCGTTGATAATTAATAAATCTAACATAGTTAATCCTCTCTGTCCATTTCAAGAATTGTATTATAGAGTACCAGCGCGCCGTTCACCGCATCACTCCAGACAGTAAATTCATCCTTACAGTGACTTAGTCCGTTTACGCTTGGTACGAAAATCATTCCGATAGGCATTCGTTGTCCTATCGCATTTCCATCGTGGCCTGCCCCGCTTGGGAGTTCTGTGAAGCTCATGCCGAAATGCTCACAGCTTAGCCGTATTTTGTCTTTAAGAGCTTCCGAACAATATACGGAAGGCTTTTTAATCAATTCGCTGAAGGAAAATTCGGCATTTGTGATATTTGATGCAAAATCAGTAATTTTATTTATAAAATTATCTATAACCTCCTGCTCCATATGACGCACTTCAAGAGTCATCTCAACTTTTCCGGGAATAACCGCAACAGAGCCGGGATAAACGGTAAGCTGTCCTACGGTTGCAACCAGATGGTTTGAATATGAGTTTGCAAGCTCGCTGATATAAAGGATGAGCTGTGCGGCCGCGGTCAGTGCATCGCTGCGAAGCTTCATGGGGGTTGTTCCGGCGTGATTGCTCACGCCCAAGGCTGTTATTTTGTATCTTGTTATTCCTACAATACCGGATACAATACCTATAGATTTTTGTTCATCCTCAAGTATTTTCCCCTGCTCAATATGCAGCTCAAGATAACATTTCATGTCAGAGGTGTCTGCCCTTGCATCTGAAATATTCCTGTAGGAAATGCCATATTGCTTCAAAATCTGCTCATATTCCGCGGATATGGGGGGAATAAGCCCCATCATGGACCGACTGCCAAAGGTGCCGCCTAAATCGCTGCCCTCCTCTCCCTGAAAGCCTGTAATCTGCAGATTATGCTTTAGTGAAATATTATTTTCTCTCAGCATTTGTACACATAGAAGGGCTGCGGCAATTCCGAGCGCACCATCGAAAAGACCGCCGTTTTTAACAGTGTCAAGGTGCGACCCCGTAAGTATAGTACCCTTTGAAGGCTTTGTACCGGCGAGAAGACCGTGTACATTCCCAACAGAGTCAATGGAGGTATTCATACCTGCATCCTGCATTAGAGTCTGAAGCTGTGACGCCGCACGGAAATATTCTGCGGACATGGGCAAACGAGTGTATGAGCCGTCAGCATTTTTCCCCGCGTCAGAAATCACGGTGGTTAAATTTTCTAATTTCTGCTCTAAATTCATAGAGTGCCTCCTTTTTTTTCGAACTCGATTCGATAAATTAAAAAAAGAATATACATATTATTTTCGAAAGTCAATACAAAATTAAACGCGCCTTGAAAAAAGCGGAAAATATTGACATAAAAGTTATAATAAGGGTAAACTGTGTAAAGAGACAACCGAAAGTGAGCTTTACAGAATAATATTTGATAAGAGGAGATTCAAAAGATGAATAATAAGCTTAGAGTGGAAAGCACAGCAGAAAAACCGGTGGAAAAATCAATGGGGGAAATGACTGAGAAAAGAAAAAAGCGAAAAAAAGAAATTATTGATATAACACTCCATATGATGAAAAATATGGAGCTTAATGATTTGAATGTTAAAACCTTATGTGATAAATTAAAAATTTCGGTCGGGACATTTTATTATTATTTTGAAAC
>JAJQGF010000112.1 GCA_021200695.1 Lachnospiraceae bacterium | reverse complement strand
TGAATTTTTTGTGAATTCCCCCTTTTCGTACTTGACTTTTATTTGCAGGTCTTTCTATTGCAATTTCTTATGGAAGATTTAAGCGCTGTGATCATCTTATTAAAGAAAGACATATCAGGTATAATACGCTCAGCACATACATAGAGAAGTTCCCGTTTATTAGTTCGCCGCGATTTGATGTTGAAAAATCCAGAGGTAGTTGGCATGGTTATTATGCTGTTTTAGCCGACTGCTTTGATGATGCTTCTGGGCAGCGAATTGCCGATGCATTTTGTGCAGAAGGGGTTCCGGTTCATTTTGGCGCACATTACCCGCTTTTACATCGCCAAAAAGTATATTGGTCAAATTCTGATGGCATTTTTAGAAATAAAAAAAATCCTTATAAAACTAATCAGCCCTTTGATTCATGTACCGGAGCAGAATACTATCATCATCATATTTTGTCATTTCCTCTGTTTCTGGACGAAGATGAATCAGTAATATCAGCGTGTTGCGAAGCTGTCGAAAAGGTTTTTTCTCAGATTGATAAATTGAAAGAAAATTCATAATTCAGATTTGGAGACAAAAAATGAAGGAGTTTATTTTAGGTTTGAATCCTGGGAGTTATGGCTTAAATTATCATGATCCCTCGGTTTGCTTGCTGGGTGAAAATGGAATCGTACTTGCAATAGAAGAAGAACGATTGAATGGGATTAGACATTCATGTGGTATGTTTCCTGAAAAATCAGTTGAAATGTGCAGAAAATATGCTGATCAAATGGGCGGAGTGATTAAATCTATTGCTATCGGGCATCAGCCTCAGCTTTGGAGCAAACGTTCCTTGCCGGAAAAATCTGTTTCATCAATTGATATGCGAATGATCTTGTCAGCAAAAGTTAAAAGTTTATGTTCCCTTTCAAATGCAAAAGTGTCATTTTTTGAACATCACAAGGCACACGCTGCTTCCGCATTTTATTGCTCAAATTTTTCAGAGGCTCTATGTATTGTCATGGATGGCGCCGGCGAAACTGCTTCAGCTTCTGCGTGGATCGCAAACTCCAAAGGTTTACAAAAAATCGATGAAATTGCAATGCCGAATTCACTTGGGTATTTCTACGCTCAGGCAACTTCCTTTTTAGGTTTTGTTCCATGGAGCGAAGAGGGAAAACTGATGGCTCTGGCTCCATATGGAGAGATAGATACAGATCTCGAAGAAATATTCAGAACCTTCTTTTATGATGAAGGATATGATCTTTCATCTGTAGTTCAACCATGTTTATCTGAAGGATACCTGCTGAATGCTGAAATATCCAATTCGTTATTTCAAGACAAGTTCAAATTTGAGCATAGAAATACAACAAGTGAGATTCTTAATATACATAGGAGTTTTGCATTTTTGGTGCAATTATATACTGAAAAAGCTGTTGAATCCTATATCAGACACTTGCTGCAAATGACAAATCAAACGTGCCTTTGTGCAGCCGGAGGTTTGTTTATGAATTGTAAAATGAATGGGTATCTTCGGGATAATTTACCAATCAAAAAGTTGTTTGTTCAGCCTGTTTCCGGAGATGCTGGCACTGCACTTGGAGCAGCTTTCTTGCAATATATGTCTAATCATAAATTCAGATCTTTTGATTTGAATGGTCTGAGCCTTGGTTTATCATATTCAAATGAAGAAGTATTATATGCCATAAATCAATATGGATGTCATTATATCTATTCAAAAAATGTGGCACAAGATACTGCTGAGATGCTCGCATCCGGCAAAATCATTGCATGGTTTCAGGGTGGAGCTGAATTAGGATGTCGAGCTTTATGTCACAGGTCAATTTTAGCACCGCCACATCCTTTAGAGATATCAAATTTAATCAATAAAAGAATCAAACACAGAGAAACCTGGCGCCCATTCGCCTGCTCTATGTTAGTCGAATTTGCAGATGAGATCTTGCTGAATTACGAAAAATCACAGCAGCCTGATTATATGATCGAAGCTTTTGGTGTAAAAAAAGAGTGGCAGCATAAAATGGGTGCAGTGATTCATCGCAGTGATTGCTCAACACGACCGCAGATCATCAGAAATCAAGGCTCAACCAAGATAATGTATAATATGCTATCGCACTACTATAAGCTCACAAATTATCCGATGGTATTAAATACGTCGTTGAATGATAAGGGACAGCCTATCATTCAAACTCCCGAACAAGCTGTTCGTTTCTTTGTAGAGCATGATATTGATGCACTGGTCATAGAAAACTATATTTTGAGGAAATAATATGAAAGAAACAGAAACATTGTTTATTGAATTGACACAGCTATGTAACTTGAAATGTATTCACTGCGGATACAAAAACTGTTACCCTTATAGCATTGATTATACCATAGCGACACAGGCGATCAGTAAATGCGTCCCTTTCGGATTGAAGCGCGTTGTATTAACAGGTGGAGAACCGACATTATATAAGGATCTAAATAATCTTCTTCACTTTTGTAAATCGCTTGGACTCGAAACCAAGCTGACTACAAATGGATCTCAATTAGATACCCTTGTACCTCTTTTGGATGAATCACTTTTAGACATTATTGTAGTCTCCATCGATGCCTTTGATCCGACGACATATATCAAAATAAGAGGAAGAGACAATTTGCCAATAATTTGGGATAATTACCGAAAAATGTCTGATTATCAGGCGAAATTTCAATTTAGCTATTTAATTCAAAAAGGCAATTTTAAGGAACTGATTAGTTTCTTACATCAATGCAGTGCAGAAAAAGTTCCGGTTGTTAATCTTCTTGTTCCTCATTTTGACGGCGATTTTACACATCAGTTGAAACTAAATGATTATTATAAAACAGTGTTCCTACAAAATGATGATATTGAAGTATTTCAAAGAGAAGTTGTTCCTGATCTTCTGGATTTTTACAGTAACAATCAATCAATGTTTAAATTTAATTGCAACCATATTTCTGCAATTATTGCATATCTCACAGACAATACTGTCGAGAGACGCGGCAAAATCTGTTCTCTTCCTTTAAAGACAATTTTCTTATACTCTGATGGAACAGTCAGGATGTGTCCCTACCACTCTGAATGGTCTTATAGTTGCATTGATGATCTCTTAAATGACATACAAAATAAACGAATGAAAGTAATCTTTGAAGGTTCAAAAAAATCCAGTCTTTGCAGACATTGTTTGGAGGTTCCGATTGAGTAATGAAACAAGTAGATTACGAAGATGAACATTTAGTTTCCGAGTATTTACGAATCACATACAACGGGGGTATCTGGCGTTCGGAACTTGACAGTATAAGAACATATTGTTCTTTTGACGATAATATTTTAGATGTTGGATGTGGAACTGGACGCATTGCATATGGGCTGTATCAAAATGGATATAAAAATATTTACGGCATCGATATTTCCGAGTCAATGATTCATCAGGCAATTGTCAATACGTCTGAAGATAATGCTATAAAATATATTAGTGCTGATATTGTAAGAGAGTGTCCGTTTGACGATGTCAAGTTCCGTTTGGCGATTTTCGGATACAATGGTTTGATGTGCATTCGGGGCATAAATAATCGGATAAATGCATTAGATCATATTCACAAACTTCTGCGTAAAGATGGGATTTTTGTTTTTACAGCTCAGTTTCAATGTTTTTCACCGGAAAGTAAACATTTTGAACTTTGGAATGAGAGGAGATCTGTATATCATGACCGAGGCATTTCAGAGCTTGAGGATAGTTTTGGTGATCTGTTTGTTGAAGATAAAGGAAATAAGGTATTTCATCATTTCACTAGTGATTTTGAAATAACAAAAATGCTGGGAAACAAATGGTTGTTACTAGATTCTTTTTGGAGAGATGAAAGGTTTGCAGAATCTTGTTCAACTTTACAATATTCAAATAATTGCAAATTCTTTGTACTTCAAAAAAAGGAGGAGACATGAATCAATTTCACTGTTGTTTTTGTACTGATATACAAAATTACACACCAACGCAACGCATTCATGTTCCATTGGCGAAAAGATGTACAATGGGATGCATATACTGTCGATATAATATCGACAAAAACATCACTGAGAACACTAATAGACCCGGAAGTGCAGGACGTGTCGTCTCAACATATACTGAAATCTATAATTACTTGACTGAAAAAATTGCTGAAAATGAAAACTGTCAAATTATTGGAGTAAGTGGTCCCGGTGATCCGCTGGAAAATCTTAACTCACTCAAAATGCTGTATGATATTTTAGAGCAATATTCCCCAAAGTGTTCTTTGTGTATCTGCACGAATGGAAGTAAATTTATATCTGCACAAGAAACAATTGCTACTTTCAGTAAATTACAGTACCTCACAATTACAATTAATACATTGAACGCAGATACAGCAATAAAGTTATATTCATCAATAAATAAGCAAGCAGAAGCAGAAGAGCTATTTAAAAATCAAATCTGTGCGATCGACTTTATGAAATCTCTTGGAAAAAAGGTCAAAGTAAATACGGTCTGTATGCCAGGAATCAATTACAATGAAATTATTGATTTGCATACTACATTATTGAAGCATCATGTTGACTGTTTTAACTTGATGCCTTACATCAATATCGAGGGAGATTCTTATGGTTGTACACAGATCCATTATGACTCAGATGTCTTAAAGATGCGAAAGCAGCTTCAAAAATATGGTATTCCTTTAACTTGTTTTTGTAAGCAGTGCAGATCTGATTATTGCGGATATTGATTCTGTTTGAGGGATAATGATAATCTTATTTAAGAGGTGTTTCATTTGAATTATCTTGATCCATATAAATCTTGTTTTCTGTTTGGAGCGTTGAGATATTTTGCAAATATTGAAGGGGCTGTATGTCTAGTAAACGGTCCGTCCGGATGCACTTATTTCAACAGATCAGCAGTGTTGAATATGAATGGCTATTTTAATTCGCCAGGTCCGGTGCATACACCGAGGATATATTGTATTGATTTTAACGAGAGGGATGTCATTTTCGGTGCTCAAAAAAAACTGATCGCCGCATCAGAGGAAATAATTGAGCACTTTTCTCCTTCTGTCCTGTTCATATTTAACTGTTGTGTTTCCGAGATCATTGGAGAAGATATCGATGATACGGCAGACATTATCGCTAACAAGTATAATATTCCTGTCATCCCTGTGCATTCTGCCGGTTTTAAAGGTGATCATCGATATGGAATGAAATTAGCAGGCTCCATTCTTGTCGATCAATTTATGAAGAAGAAAACAAAAACAGAACCGATGAAAATTAATTTGCTTGGTGAGTTGGATTATTTCAATAGAGCCATGCACGAAGTAACTGATTATCTGAAAAAAGCAGGTGTTGAAGATATTACATATATCCCTGGAGCCTGCAGTTTGGATCAGATTTCAGATGCACCTAATGCATACCTCAATATTATAACGTGCCAGAATGCTTCCAGATATCTTGCAGAAGAAATGAAGAAACGATTTGATGTTCCATATATAGGAAAAGCATCTGATTTTTATGGAATTGAAAACTGCTACAATGTCTATAGTTCCATATTTGATTTCTTACGTATTGACAAGGCTCAAATTGAACAAGATCATACCTATGCTTGTGAAAAAATCAAACCATTAAGGAAAGCTCTCAAAGGAACAACTGCTTTTGTCATTGCAGGAACTCGCAGAGCCCTTGGCTATTCAGCCATTCTTTCTGAGTTAGGCGTAAAGATTGATTTTCTGTTTTCAGAGTGCGACGGAGAATATATTAATAGAGATAATTTTTTAAAATATTCGTCCAACATTATGTGCAATGAATATCCTGATGATCTGGCAGAAAAAATCAGGGAACTTAATCCGGATTTTGTTCTATCAACATTGCCCGAGTTGATTGCACCGGAGCAAAGCTTGAGACGTCCGCTGACAGATTTTGCGGGTTTTTCCGGTGCCGTAGAGATGGGTAGATATTTGCTTAATGTGAAGAAGTATGGGTATAGTACTGCTTATGCTCTTATTAGCAAGCGATAAAAAGAGGTGATTATCATGAATATAGCGATATATGGAAAGGGCGGTATCGGTAAGTCAACGATCGCATCAAATATTGCAGCTTTTCTTGGATATCATCATAATAATGTCCTTTTGGTAGGCTGCGATCCAAAGAGTGATTCAACGATCCTACTTTCTGGGTCAGAGTATAAAACATTGCTGGAACAAATAAATGATTCAGATATTAAAGCTGATTGTTTTTTAAAAAAGGGAAAATATCATGTTGATTGCATTGAAATGGGAGGCCCCGCACCTGGTGTTGGATGTGCAGGAAGAGGCATAATTTCCGGCATTAAAATTTTATCTGAACTAAAAATCATAGACAAGAAAAAATATGATTATGTTATCTTTGATATTCTCGGAGATGTTGTGTGTGGTGGTTTTTTTGAACCGTTGAAAAGTGGTTTTGTTGATGTACTGTATATAGTCACATCAGGGGAATTCAACAGTCTGTTTGCTGCCAATAATCTGTGCCGTGGATATGTGAACTGCCGACTCGCAGGAAAGGGCGTTGCTTTTGGTGGCATCATAGCTAATTGTCGTGGGATTCAACATGAAACGGAAATAATCACTTCGTTCTGTGATCTAATTGGTGTCCCCTTGGTATGCACAATTCCGAGAGATGGTAAAATTGAAATGAGTACATTTCTTGGAAAGCCGATCGTTGAAATGATGGGTGAAGATCCGTCATACAAAGAACTGTATGACATTCTAAATTCTTTCTCAGAATATATCGGAAACAACCAATTAAAAACGACTCCTCAACCAGTATCTCTGCC
>JAJQGF010000277.1 GCA_021200695.1 Lachnospiraceae bacterium | reverse complement strand
GATATACAGTATAGTTCAGGCAAATACCATAGGTATTGCGGCGCTGATTATTATCCTGTATCTGATAATTAAGGAAATTAACTTTTCACGTTCCGTTATGCTGATTTTTTATGCTCTGAATATATTTTTGACATCTGTCTCGAGACTTGTTCTGAGAAAGGCGCTTCAGGGTATACGCAGCAAGGGCTACAATCTTAAGCATATACTTTTGGTAGGATACTCAAGGGCTGCTGAGGAATATGTAAAGCGCATCATGGACAATCCCCAATGGGGGTATGCAGTCTGCGGTATTCTGGACGACCATGTTCCGGCTGGAACCACCTATAAGGGCGTGAAGGTGCTTGGAACGGTTGGAAATCTCGAATATATACTTCCGGAAAATAAGCTTGACGAGATAGCGATTACCCTTTCTCTTAAGGATTATGATATGCTGGAGGACATTGTTGCCTTTTGTGAAAAATCCGGTGTACACACCAAGTTTATACCGGATTATAACAGCCTGATACCTACGCGGCCATATACAGAGGATTTGATGGGGCTGCCGGTGATAAATATAAGATATGTTCCCCTGACCAATACGGGAAACATAATGCTTAAGAGAGCTATGGACATTGTAGGCTCGCTTGTGGGAATAGTGATAACCTCCCCGATAATGCTTATTGCAGCCATACTTGTAAAATATACCAGCCCCGGGCCTGTTATTTTCAGACAGGAAAGAGTTGGGCTTCATAATAAGACATTTTATATGTATAAATTCAGAAGCATGGAACAGCAGCCTGTGTCGAAGGAAAAGCATGCATGGACGGTGAGAAACGACCCAAGAGTTACCGGTATAGGCAAATTCCTGCGCAGAACAAGCATAGATGAGCTGCCGCAGCTTTTTAATATTTTAAAGGGTGATATGAGTCTTGTGGGGCCGAGACCTGAAAGACCGCTTTTTGTTGAAAAGTTTAAAGAGGAGATACCAAGGTATATGGTAAAGCATCAGGTCAGACCCGGATTAACGGGATGGGCTCAGGTCAATGGTCTCAGAGGAGATACCTCGATACGCAAGAGAATCGAATATGATATATATTACATTGAAAATTGGACGCTTGGCTTTGATATAAAAATAATCCTGATGACATTTTTAACAGGTTTTATTAATAAAAACGCATATTAATAAGGTTAAGGAGAAGGTTATGACAGCAAATTCTAATCAGAAAAACACCAGAGGAAATTCTTCTGCAAGGAAGAACAGCACAAAAGCGCGCGAGACGAGAAAGAAAACAAAAATAGTGGTGTTCGCGATTGAAATCATCATTATACTGCTTATGGTGGCAGCTCTCTATATAGTGATGACAAAGACGAACTCGAACGGACCGAGCTATACAACGCTTGAGGCGGAGGATATCATTCCTGATGAGGTACAGGCCAAAAAGGAGGAAGAGGGCAGCACCATGCAGGGTTATATGAATGTGGCCCTGTTCGGAGTTGACGCTTCCACGGATTCCCAGCTTTATAAGGGAAGCCGCAGTGATTCTACAATGATAGCAAGTATAAATCTGGATACCGGGGATATAAAGCTTGTCAGTATATATCGTGACACCTATCTTAATCTGAGCAATGATTCATATGAAAAATGCAACGCTGCTTATTCATATGGCGGAGCTGAGCAGGCTGTTAAAATGCTTAATATGAATCTTGACATGGATATAGAAAATTTTGTCACAGTGGGCTACAGGGGACTGAGCGAGGTTATTGACGGACTCGGAGGAATATATATAGAGGTTGACTCTGCTGAGCTTGAACATATTAACAATTATCAGATAAGTATTGCAAACACTCTTAAATGTGATTACACTCCGGTTACTGAGACAGGATATCAGCTTCTCGACGGAATTCAGGCGACTGCATATTGCCGTATACGTTATACTGCCGGAGATGACTTTAAGCGTGCATCGCGCCAGAGAGAGGTTATAATGGCAATCGAGGAGCAGGCAAAGAAGGCGGATCTTGCAACGCTTACAAAAGTATTTAACAGCGCGGTGGACGATATTTATACCAGCTTCAGCCAGGAGGAGATACTTGAGCTGCTTGCCAATATATCAAATTACACTATCGTTGAAGAGGACGGCTTCCCGCAGGAAAGCATGAGGACAGTCGCAAATATCGGCGCCAAAGGAAGCTGTGTAATACCTCAGGATCTTGAGAGCAATGTAATCTGGCTGCATCAGTTCCTGTTTGAGGATGAGTCATATGAGGTCACGGCGGCAATCCTCGAATACAGCGATAAAATCAAATCAGATACATCAAAATATATAGATAAAACCTATTAAAACGAAAAGCGAGAGGGTTTGCATAAGGCCCTCTTTTACTATATAATGGGCGAAAAGGGAAGGCATTGACTAAAATGGAAATTGACGTAATTATACCTCTTTACAAACCCGGCAGAGAGCTTTTCAGACTGCTTGACATGCTCAGCAGACAGACAGTTCATATCCGCAGGATTATTCTGATGAATACTGAGGAAAAATATTTTGAACAGCTTGTGTATGGAAACCGAAGTCTGGAAAAATATAAGAATATAATAGAAGTGTCACATTTGTCTAAAAGGGAATTTGACCATGGCAGAACAAGACGTACAGCTGTCAAAAAATCTTCCGCGGATATATTTGTTATGATGACTCAGGATGCGGTTCCGTGTGACGAGACGCTGATAGAAAAGCTTACGGCGCCGTTTATAAATGATGCCGGGGGAAGGCTTGCGGTTACATATGCAAGACAGCTGGCGGATGAAAACAGCAGTGTGCTTGAGCGTTTTACAAGAAGGTTTAACTATCCGGAGAACTCCTGCGTGAAATCTGCGGAGGATGTTGACAGACTCGGAATCAGAGCCTTTTTCTGCTCGAATGTGTGCGCTGCGTACAGACGGGATATTTATGACAGGCTTGGAGGCTTTGTGCACCGGACAATATTTAACGAGGATATGATTTATGCAGCCGATGCTGTCAGGGCAGGCTACAGCATAGCATATGTGGCTGAGGCACAGGTGCTGCATTCCCATAATTACACATGCAGGCAGCAGCTTAAGAGAAACTTTGATTTGGGAGTATCTCAGGCAGAGCATCCGGAGATATTTGCGGGTGTGCCATCTGAGAGGGAGGGACTCAGGCTTGTCAGGGAAGCAACCGAATATTTAAGAAAAAATAAGCTGATAAGGGAAATGCTGTATTTTTACCTTCAATGCATCAGTAAATATACGGGATATTTTCTTGGAAGGCACTACAAGAGGCTCCCAAAGAAAATTATTTTAATGCTTACGGCTAATCAGGATTATTGGAGATAATATCGTAATATACATTAATGTTAACTATATGAGCCACTCAGGCTTTTAAATATTGAATGAAAGGCAGGACATACGCATGTGCGGTATTGTAGGTTATATAGGAAAAAAGCAGGCAGCTCCTATTATTTTAGATGGCCTCTCAAAGCTTGAATACAGAGGATATGATTCAGCGGGAATCGCAGTTTTTGACGGAAAAAAAATAATTACACAGAAAGCGGCGGGACGTTTAAAGGTTCTTGAAAATCTTACCCATGGGGGCGCTACGATGCAGGGCTATTCGGGTATAGGGCATACCAGATGGGCTACGCATGGGGCGCCCAGCGACCTGAATGCACATCCACATACCAACAGCCAGGGGACGATTGCGGTTGTACACAACGGTATTATAGAAAATTACATTCCTTTGAGAAAGAAGCTTCAGGATAAGGGATATCAGTTTATATCCGATACGGATACAGAGGTTCTTGCGCACCTTCTGGATTATTATTATAAGGGAAATCCGCTTGAGGCAGTCACTAAGGTGCTTCACCGCGTAGAGGGTTCATATGCGCTTGGGATTATGTTTGCAGATTTTCCGGGTGAAATCTATGCTACGAGAAAAGACAGCCCGCTTATAGTAGGACAGAATGAGGACGGCTGTTTTATTGCATCCGATGTTCCCGCTGTGCTTAAATATACCAGGACAGTATACTACACGGATAATCAGGAGGTAGTAAAGCTTAGCCCTGACAGCTTAAGATTTTTCTCTGTTGATGAGGAGCAGCTTGAAAAGAAGCCTGTTACAATTGATTGGGATGCTGATGCCGCGGAGAAGGCGGGCTACGAGCACTTCATGCTCAAGGAGATGTATGAGCAGCCAAGGACCGTTACGGACGCATTATCTCCCAGAATCAAAAGTAATGATATTGTATTTGAAGAACTGAATATGACGGAGGATGAGATGAAGGCAATACGCAAGCTTCATATCGTTGCATGCGGCTCTGCCTATCATGCAGGCATGACAGCTAAATATGTAATTGAAAAGCTGGCAAGAATCCCCGTTGAGGTGGAT
This sequence comes from Lachnospiraceae bacterium, assembly GCA_021200695.1. Taxonomy (GTDB): domain Bacteria; phylum Bacillota; class Clostridia; order Lachnospirales; family Lachnospiraceae; genus Acetatifactor. The sequence goes on along the minus strand of JAJQGF010000277.1, from coordinate 2,429 downwards.
GTTGCCAGCGAATTCCGCTATCGTAATCCGATACTTGAGGAGGGAAGCCTGGTAATAGTTATCAGTCAGTCCGGTGAGACCGCCGACACGCTTGCAGCCCTTAGGGAGTCAAAGGCAAGAGGCTTTAAGGTGCTTGGCATCGTTAATGTGGTTGGAAGCTCTATTGCCAGAGAGGCTGACAGCGTAATGTATACATGGGCGGGTCCTGAGATTGCGGTCGCCACGACAAAGGCATACAGCGCCCAGCTTGTGGTGCTCTACATGCTGGCAATGAAGCTTGCAAGGGTCCGCGGGTGTATAGACGAAAAAGAATTTGCCGCTCTGCTGAAGGATTTAAGATGCATTCCTGACCAGGTTGAGCTGTTGCTGGGACAAAAAGGCAAAATACAGCATTTTGCTAACCGTTATGTCGGCGCAAGGGATATATTCTTCATAGGAAGAGGAATTGACTATGCAATTTCTCTTGAGGGCTCACTCAAGCTGAAGGAAATTTCATATATCCATTCGGAAGCATATGCCGCGGGAGAATTAAAGCATGGAACAATTTCGCTTATTGAGGATGGAACGCTTGTTGTTGCATTGGCCACACAGCCAGAGCTTTTCCAAAAGACGATAAGCAATATGGTAGAGGTGAAAGCCAGAGGCGCATTTGTTATGGCTGTAACCAATGAAGGCAATAAGGCAATTGAGAAGGCTGCGGATTATGTTGTATATATTCCTGAAATAAACCCGTGCTTTACAAATTCCCTTGCGATAATACCGCTTCAGCTTTTTGCATATTATGTTGCCGTAGGTAGGGGATGCGATGTAGATAAACCAAGGAATCTTGCTAAGTCGGTGACGGTAGAGTAGACAATGCCGTTGCGCAAAATTGAGGTACTTCATCCGTAATTTACACCACGTTTTTATATGCCCTTCCTTCACATTTTTTTATTGAATTAAACACAAAATAAACACAGATTGTGATTATAATTTGTTGCATAAAGTAAATTATCGTAAAGATAATAGAACAAAGGGGAAGTGAGGTAAGGCTTATGTATAACAATGACATTTACTCCGGTTCTGATACCGGCAGCAATATAACCGGACAGTTTAGCGGAGCACAGACAAATTACACCTCTTACAGAGAGGTAGAGCCTGAAACGTCGTATTCATATGACGGCATGAATGGCAGGGGAAGCGATAATGGCAATAATAAGGGCGGCAGAAGCGGCGGCCTTGTAAAAAAGGTACTGTTAAGCGTAAGCATGGGACTGCTATTTGGAATATTCGCGGGCGCAGGCTTCTATGCCGTACAAAAGGGCATGGGCGTGGCAGCCGATGCAAATGAGCCGGCATCGGCGGTTATCGAAGATACGGCTGAGACTGATGATGACAGTGACAGCTCGCTGCTTCAGGCATCTGCGGAGGTAAGTACGATTTCCTATGTGTCGTCAGACGTGTCAGAGGTTGTTGAAGAGGTAATGCCGGCGATGGTTTCCATTATAAACACTTACACGGAGACCTCTAATTTCTGGGGAAGAAGCTATTCTGAGGAGGTTGCTGCGAGCGGCTCGGGTATAATTGTTGCGGAGAATGATGATGAGCTTCTCATTGTGACTAATAATCATGTGGTTGAGGACGCGGACAGTCTGGAGGTAACCTTTATAGACGGAGCTACAGCGGAGGCAAGCATAAAGGGAACCGACTCTGATATGGATCTTGCTGTTATCGCAGTAAGCATTGACGCTCTTGATACAGACACTAAGGCTGCAATAACAGTTGCCACGCTTGGAGACAGTGACAATTTAAAGCTTGGCGAGCCCGTTATAGCGATTGGAAACGCACTTGGCTATGGACAGTCGGTAACAAACGGAATTATAAGCGCTCTTGACAGAGAAATTGAGCTTGAGGACGGCTCCACAGGTACGTTTATACAGACGAATGCTGCTATAAATCCGGGTAATTCAGGCGGCGCGCTTTTAAATATCAAGGGTGAGGTTATTGGAATTAACTCAAACAAGATAGGCGGCGAAGCCATTGAAGGCATGGGATATGCAATCCCGATTAGCTCGGCAAGCCCTATAATTGCAGAGCTTATGGAGAGACAGACAAGAGTGAAGGTCGCAGAGAGCGAGATGGGCTACATCGGAATCGAGCTTCAGGAGGTTAACGAGCAGATTTCCGCTACCTTCAATATGCCGGAGGGAATATACATTGTTTCCACTGTAGAGGGAGGCGGCGCAGATAACGCAGGGCTTATGACCGGTGATATTATTACCAAATTTGACGGTCAGAAGATATCCTCCTACGAGGATCTTCAGGATTTGCTTCAGTATTATGCGGCGGGTGATACGGTCAGCGTAACTGTTATGAGACCTGAGAACGGAGAGTATGTTGCATATGAGTTTGAACTTACTCTCGGGGAGAAGCCGTCAGACAGCTCCTCC
>JAJQGF010000227.1 GCA_021200695.1 Lachnospiraceae bacterium | reverse complement strand
ATTTTCAATCACCTTCTAAATGAAATGTCAAAATTCATCATGCAAATCCCGATTTATTATAAAGTGAATATCAATCTTTATCCGTTGTAGTTTCCGCCAATTCAATATATTCTTTCAATTTCTTCTGTAACAATTTCTTATCTATCAATTTTAGGTTATATTCTGAAACCATTGTAGGCGAAAGGCTGCGACTAAGTGCGAATTCTACCACCTCATCGTCCTTACTTGCACAGAGTATAACGCCAACACTCGGATTTTCATTTTCCTTTTTCACCTCACGGTCAAGAGCCTCCAGATAAAGGTTCATCTTTCCAACATATTCCGGTTTGAATTCACCAATTTTCAATTCAAAAGCTGCAAGGCAGGAAAGTCCTCTGTGATAAAACAACAAATCAATGTAATAATCATGCTTTCTGACCTGCACACGATATTCTTCACCGATAAATGTGAAATCCTTACCTATTTCGAGGATAAAGTCCTTCAGGTTACGTATAATGGATTTTTGCAAATCATGTTCCGATACTGAATCGGGAACATCCAGAAAATCAAGCACATAATTATCAAGGAAAACATTGCCGGTCGCTTTTCTTGCTTCTTCAACGACTGGCGATAACGGTTTTTGAGACAACATATACCTTTCGTAGTAGCCGCTGTCAATCTGCCGCTCCAGTTCCCTCTTAGATAGATGCTCTTTAATACACATATTCATGTAAAATATGCGTTCATCCATAGTTTTACAAGCAGACATGATTTTCAAGTGGTTTGTCCAACTCAATTGTGTCACCAGTGGTGACACTTTTTCCTCGTCCTTATAAAGCTCATAGAATTGTTTCATTCTATAAAGACCTCGTCGATTGAATCCCTTTAAATCCGGATAATTTTCAGCAAAAAAATCTGCTAATTTCTGTACGAAAGCATCTCCATACTCAGCGTTTTCAGACTGTTTGCTAATGTATTCGCCGATATCACGATACATTAAAATTAACTCCTCATTTACCTTTCGGTATGCCCGCTCCCTTGAAGACTCAATTATATCAATAATTTTCTGAAATTGTTCTTCATGTGGCATCAGATTATTCATCATGACACTCCTTCCTCATCGTATCAAAGCATAGAAAATATTCATTTTCTGTCTTGATTACTTTATATTCTGTTTCAACATATTCTCCAATTTTGCATCTAATTTTATACAACGTAACGATGCCTTTTTGTACCCCTTAACGATACGCCAGACCCAGGTGCAAAAATACACCGCCCTCTTTATGGGGATTATATGTGCGAGGTTGACGGACGGGATGCTGTATATAATTACGCTGTCTCGGCAAACTGGAAATTATCACTCGCATTTTGCATTTTTATATGATATTAAAATATGGCTTGGAGCAAATATTATTGCTGATATCAACAATAAAACTGACCTACTCATAATACCACTAAACACAAATACTATGGATGGAATTACTGAAAGAGCCAATGCTCTGAATATGCTTGCTTTCTTAAAACAAATTATCCAAATTAGGCAATAGATTATGACCAACAACACATCAACAATAAGGTATAATGCAAATGCTTCATCGGACCACCAACCAAAACAAGTTCCAGGAATATTAACTATCATAAATCCGAAACAACCAAATCTTCCAATCTGTTCTATAAGCTCAATCCACTTATTATTCCATTTATTTTCAAAATCATCTTTGTATTTAATCGCAAACACCATATTTGGTATCATAATAACTACAATAAATATAAGCCCAAATATATTTAACCACACCATAATACCTCCACAACTTCTGATTTGTCTTTTTCGTTTTATTATATCTTACCTTTGTAAACTTTTCCACTCATATAACCAAAAAAGCCGGATAGGATTACTTTATAAAAGATTTTCCGCAATTTCTCCACCCCTCCACTTTCGTCAAAAAGTATGTCGCTTACGCCAAAAAGTACGAAAAATCACATTTTAGGTATCCCCGGGGGATATTCAATTTGGATGTACGACCTTTTTGAGCTTCAAAAACACACATCCATTTTAAAAGAAAAAACTCGGATACCCTTGATTTTACTAGGGTTTCCGAGTTAGCAAAGCGACTGTTTCGACGTGCGTCAGTAGTTATTTGGTATATTTAACATCAAAAATATTAACTTACGCCAAAAGTTTTATTGGTTTATCTACAGGGGATAGGGGAGCTATCAGTAATTAAGTTGCTCGATAAACTGGAAGTTATCAAATGATATGCTTTGATAAAAAATACTTACATAGTTTTGGATTTTTATCTTCTCGAATGAATTCAACAGTATACCCAAGTTCCTTATAGAATTCAGGTGCTTGAAATCCAAAAGTCGTGAGTGTAATCTTATCATATCCTGCATTTTGAAAAGCTTCCTCAACTGCTGAAACGAGCTTGCTTCCCAATCCGCATTTTCTATAAGCTTTATGTATGATCAAATCACCTATATGCACCTCATTGTAATATGCACGACCTGTAATGGCGCCTAATATTTCACCATCATCGCTTTCGGCGATAAAACAGAATTCATTAAAATTCAAATCAACATTGTTTTGCTCACCATAAGCTGAGAATTCTTCGTTGATAAAGTTGTCTATTCTGCTATCTTCTTCACTTATACGTTTTATATTCATTTTCAATCACCTTCTAAATGAAATGTCAAACTTCATCATGCAAATCCCGATTTAAATAAGCATCCACGCTACTCTGCTCATAGTATGAACCATACTCACCTTGTCCCCACAAGGGACTGTGTTCTTTATATTGCATTAATTCCGGCAGCACCTGTTCTCTTAACAATAAAACTTTTCCATCATAGTTACCAGAAAGTACCAGATACGGAGTATATCCCTCCTGCTCCTCTATATATACCTTCTGTACCTGCCTCTTTTTTGCAAGAGCTTTTAAAGTTTTTGCCTCCCTGGTGCCACATCCCATCAGCGATAAAGCAATGATTGTGATTAAAGCCATACAGGATACCCATTTTATAGTGTTCATGATTTTTCCCTTTTCTATATTTTATAGCGGTAATGATTATTCTTTCCAATTTCCTAAATAGACAAGTGTTATTTTCCTGCCGCAAAATAGATGGTTTTGTACATTAAAGTTTCTCGTACACTCTTTTTTCATATTTACAACCATCTTAAGTTTCCCTTATAAATATATTAATATCATATATTTCTTGTTTGCATAATAACTCATATATTTCTGTGCTTTTTGCAAACCGAAAAAAATCTTCTTCTATCTCATCACTCCAATATGTTTCAGCCACTGTCCTGTTATTATCATCCAATTCATAAACTATATCCATTCCTACTTGAACAAATTCGTCTTCACATGGAATTTGTCGAATCAAAGAAAATCCAAACATAAGTTTTTCTTTAAATAATATAGTTTCCGCACTCACGATAAACAAATCTTCCCCATCTGAATCATTGTCCACAGGAATTTTACATATCTCTTCAAATATTTCAATTTGCTTTTGCAAATCTTTCTTTCTATTTACTGCCTTTTTCATATCCATATAAATTTCCTGGATAGATTTTGATGTAACCTTCTTCTTACTCTTTACACAACAGATTTTGCCCTCAGAAAAATAAATTTGGGAATTATTTTTTAACCATCCGGGCAGTTTTTCTTTTAAAATATCCCCCTCTTTGACTACTCTGGCATATATATCTTCCTCTAGAACATTTTCTTCCCACAAGTTCACTATTACCCTAAAAATACTATTTATCACTCTTTCTATTTCAAAATCGTCCAACGGAAAATCCCGCAATACAATTTTGTTTTCAGAAATATGGCTTTGTATTTTCAAATGCTTTTCTCTATTTTCAAAAACAAATTTACTGTTGATTCTCGGAATCTCCTCTATGGAATCCAACGAAGTCTCTATACTCGCAATTTTAACACTATTATCACTTAGATTTATTTTTTGACAAGCCTCCTTTATCTGTTCCTCTAATGCCTTCTCTATTTTTTTATAATTCAACTTCCTATCACAAAAAGAATTTTGACGATGTCCAGCTTCTTCTCGTTGGATTATCTTTAACTTTTTCTTTTCATCATAAAAAAAATTTTCGTGCCACTCCCGCATCTCACCATGTATATCCTGAATACACACATTTATGCTGCTCAGATTATCCCCTGAATATATATAATTATCGTATGACCATCTATTATCTTTATAGATTTTATATGTTTCTTGTATCTTATCTCCTTCAAAAATGTTCACGCTTACATAACTACTGCTAAGCAGACTACAAGAATAAGCATATACTTTTTCTCCTACATAATCATAACATTCAAAATTATAAAATTTTTCGAAAGAAGTACATGCATGTTCTACAAGACGTATTCTCCCCTCTTCGTCATATCCATACACACAGTATCCATCTTTCATCTCAATTTCTGCAATCTCTTTACCTTTTAATCTATTGCCCAACCGCTCTTCTCGATATGGAATAACATTATATTTTTTCCCTTTCACACTTATTTGCCGGCTAACCAATTTTCTTTGCTCGTCTACCTTCTCCATGAAGTTTTTTTCAAACTCTCTATATTTTATTTTACATTCTTCAAAGCAACATGCTTCCACAGTATCCTCTCCTTAAGAACAGTTCCTATACAATTAACTCAATAATTGCAGAGGAACTAGTTTGTGTCAAGTAAACGTTGGCAACTTTCCTACTTTTTTTCTCTACGATATTTATCTGCATTAACAACCAAAAAAAACGCCGGATAGGATTATCCCCATCCGGCGTTTTTATTTGAATTATTTTTTACACTCTATTTCCGTTCCGTCCAAAAATACTACTGTTAAAGTTCCGTCAAAGGACACCTTTCTGTCATGACTGGTTCTCTTCCTGTTCTTGTTGCTGAAGATAAAACATTGCTTTTTGTGTTTCATCAAGAAGCAGTTTGTTACGAATTTAAATTCATTGTCATCTATCGTAATGGTGCCTGATCCCTTATATCCACGGCTCTAAAAAAACAAAGACATCACATCAAATATCGCAATATCCCTATTTAAACATTATATTTTGAGGTCGCAATTTGCGACCTCAAAAAACTATTCCTCTGTTTCTAATTCCAAACGTTGTAGAATATCCTGAACTACACCAGCGTCTTGCAACAAACTTACAGCAAAGCACTTTTTTCCAGCATCTTTCAAGGATGCACCAATATGGTACGCAATCTTTTCGTCAAGAATGAGAAAACGATCATGAAATGCTTTTGTGTATTTCACATTAAGAGTGGGATATTGAGCATTAAATTTATTCACATCTGCATCGCTCAGTTTTGTTTTTTTGTGCGTGTAGATGGTAACGGATACATTACCATTTTTCTTGCAAAGTAGATTTAACGTGTTGACATCTACATATCCATCAATCAGTGTAATATTTTTCTCTGCTTTTTGAATCAAGCTGACCAATAATCCAAAAGCGTCATAAATCTGCCCGTCAAAGAAAACCTTTTGACTGGATTCTTCGTGCTCTGAGATATATTCGAATATCTGGTCTAATTTTTCGTCAGTCTGCTTCTGATATTCCAACTGCTTCAATTCCACATTGCTGATACGTTCAAAGAGAAGGGCATTGTTTGCAATAAAGCGCCGCATCTCTACAAATGTTCTCATAATACGAATGCTGGCATCTATGGCAATTTCACTGCGCAGGACACTTGCCAGCATAGAAATGCCCTGTTCTGTATATGCATATGGCATGTATCTACGCCCACCATACCCATTGCCATTTAAACTTGAGCTTCCAGATTGGAATTTCAAGTTTTCATATTCCTGTTTCGTCAGCTGAAAACAAAAATCCTCTGGGAATCTTTTTTGATTTCTTTTCATTGCTTTATTCAGATTCCCTGTTTCCACTTGATATAGTAGCGCTAAGTCACTGTCTATCATCACCTGCTGATTGCGCACTACGTATATCAAATTCTTTATATCCGGCTGAACTGATTCTATTATTTCAGCTATTTGAGTATTTTTGTTTGACTGTGTTAAAGCAGTCCTTTCTGTTTTTGCCATATAAGTATACCCTTCTCAAACTTGAGATTCCAAATTGGAACCTCAAAATATCAAAATAGAACAAATCGCAAGGTCTGATCTTATTCCTCACTTCGAATCCTCAGCCGTTTTTCAGACTGGTTGTTTCTAAGTATATCCGAAGACAGGTCTTAAAACAACCTGAAAATGATTTTTTTCGACGGCTTTTCTATTCCCCGTCTATTATAATAGAAAAAATAAGAGCGTTATATCAATTCTACACAATACCCTTATTTCTTCATCATGACATACTATTATTTTGCCGATTTATAATTTCCTGCTGTTTCTGTAAATACAATATACAATCAAAGGAATGCCAAAAACGATAACAGCAAAAATTATTATATAGACAAGTAAAAACAAACCGGAGCCTGTAGTAGAAGTTTCAGTAACCATTCCTCATACACCAACCTTCATTTATTTGTCTTATGATATCACAAAAACCCTATAATTAAAACCGCAATTCCTCTCTCTCCACTTTCGTCAAAAAGTATGTCGCTTACGCCAAAAAGTACGAAAAATCACATTTTAGGTATCCCCGGGGGATATTCAATTTGGATGTACGACCTTTTTGAGCTTCAAAAACACACATCCATTTTAAAAGAAAAAACTCGGATACCCTTGATTTTACTAGGGTTTCCGAGTTAGCAAGGCGACTGTTTCAAGCGGTTCGCTGTTTCCAATCAGCGGTCGCCGTTGGCTCCGCTTCTTGGACAGCTATCGCATGGTGCTCCGTAATCTGCTCTCACTTCGTGCTTTGCACTT
>JAJQGF010000048.1 GCA_021200695.1 Lachnospiraceae bacterium | reverse complement strand
GCCCGAAAATTCCGTAGCTTACCAAATCCTCATATTCCACATTATAGCCGAGATACATACTCAAACGTCCTGCTACCACCTTAACCAGAGGCGCATATTCAAGAATAAGCTTTTCCCTTATCTCAGGCGCTTTATTTTTTGCATATTCTTCTAATAATTTCTTTCTTCCGGCTTCATCCATGGAATCCCGCATTCCTCCTGTTATTCAGCTGCTTTTGCTTCCTTCGTCTGACCTGCGGATGCATCCTCCGCATCCTTTTCTATTACCTCTCCCGCTTCCTTCATACGTTTTTCATTAATCATATCAAAATAATTCAGGACATGCTTTATAATACTTCCCAGAATATAAAAGACAAGAAGGACAATAAACAATATTAACAGTCTGTCAAAGGCCGTATAATCCTGAAAAAAAGTAATAACACATGTGACTGCGCCGGCCACAAGCATAAGTATTAAAGGCATATTATTTCTGTTCATTTCACACTCTTCCGCAATGGCACACTGAATCGGGCAGACTGCCGCATTAAATTACAGATTCACTTCTGCCCACTGCTTTTATATGGAATTCTCCGTTCTCAGGATAAAAGACAACAGTCCTTCCGTAATTTTTACCAATATCTTCAGCGAGCAGTTGTATTTTCATTTTGCCAAGCTTCGCCTTGACAGCCTCACTGTTACGCTGACCCACCTGCATAGTTGAATTGGTGCTGCCCTCAAATTTAAACATAGTGGCGCCGCCTGCAATCTTGGCAACAATTCTTGTACGGTTAGCGCCCAGCGCAACCATCTGCCGTACCAGCTCTTCTATACCCGTGTCTGCAAATTTAGCAATATTCTGTTGACTGTTTCTGATGGCAGAGCTGTCCGGAAGCATAATATGTGCAAGTCCGCCAATTTTTGTGACCGGGTCCCTGAGAGCAATTCCAACACAGGAACCAAGCCCCAATGTAGTTATGCCGTCAGGGCTTACACAGGTCTTCAGGTCCGCCATTCCTACTTTAATTATTTCGCTCATTTACGATTCCTTTTCCCACTAGACAGGTAAACCTAATGAGGACAAAATTTTTGCATAAGACTGCAAATCCGGGACCAGAATAAAGTATCCGTCAATCTCCTCATCATCAAAAAACTGAGACTGGATAAGCAGTATCTTGTCACCATATATTCCAAACTCAATAGCCGGGACGCTCAGTATCGCTCCCGCCATATCAACAGTGACAGCCGGCGGCGAAGGATAAATCTTCAGATTAGTCATCATTGACAGGGAATTGAGATAAGCACCCGTAATTATATTGCCTACCTCCTTCATGGCAGAAAATTCCATTTCTGAAAATTCCTCGCCCTCCTGTGCCATTCCCATCATCAGTCTGTTGATAAGATGCTTTGCGCTCTTCTTCTCAATAAGAAACATCATGCTTCCAGTAATATCTCCCTCGATAGCGAGGAAAACACCAAGCATAATCTGCTCCTCTCCGCCCATAAGAGTCCCCACATCCTTAAAATCAAGGAGTTTCACCTGAGGAACCCTCATATCAACCTTACACTGCAGCATTTGAGAAAGTGCGGTCATTGCATTGCCTGCTCCAATATTGCCCAACTCTTTAAGAACATCATAGTAGTTCTCAGTGACACTTTCAAGACTTAGCTCACTCATTGCTTCACTCTCCTTATTACAGCTTCCCCATTAAGCCTTCCCTGATTATCGCAATAATACTTAAAATCAATCAGACATTATCACCAAGAGTAATGGAATTAAGGTCAAGCAGTGAAATCAGGCTGTTATTGTGCTTGCCTATTCCGTTTATAAAGCTGGGTCTTCCATCCTTCGGACCATGTGAAACCTTGTCTATCTCATTGCTGTTAAGAGTAACTACCTCCTTAACCTCATCGACCATGACACCGACATTACCCTCCTGCTCAAGCTTAAGGATAATTATACGGGTAGCCCTTGTGATTTCATCATTTTCAAGCCCCATCTTAAGTCTGATGCTCATAACGGGAATGACCTCACCGCGCAGATTAATAACACCCTTTAAATAATCGGGCACCTTAGGTACTCTGGTAACTGCCTGCATACGAACAATATTGTCCACATACCTAATGTCAATTCCATACTGCTCGGCACCGACACTGATAACTACATATTGGAAGGTCTCAACAGGACCCCTGCTGTCCTCACCGGCTACACTCAGATTATTAGCTGTGCTTAACTGTTCCATCTCAATCTCTCCCTTCACTAAATAAGCGCATTCGCATCAAGAATCAGCGCGACCTCTCCATCGCCGAGAACAGTTGCACCGCTGATAAATTTGCACTGTTTGATATATTTTCCGAGAGACTTGATGACGATTTCCTGCTGTCCGATAAGCTCATCTATAACAAGACCTGCCATTCTGTCACCCTTCTTAACAATTACCACCACAAGGCTCTCGTCGGAATTCTTTGTGCTTTCAATGTCGAGAACCTCTGAAAGACGGATAATAGGAATAACCGTTCCACGTATTGTTATAACCTCTTCATTCTGGACAAACTTGATTTCATCAGGCTCGATAGTCTCAATGGTTTCAATGGAGCCAAGTGAAATGGCATATTTTTCACCGCCCACTACTACCATAAGAGCCTGAATGATTGCAAGGGTAAGAGGAAGTCTGATTGTCCATGTGCTTCCAACGCCAAGCTCACTCTTTACCTCGACCTCGCCGCTTAAGGATTCAATCTTTGAGCGGACAACATCAAGTCCTACGCCTCTGCCGGAGATATCGGTAACCTTCTTGGCTGTGGAAAAGCTCGGCAGGAATAAAAGGTTTATAATTTCCTTGTCCGTCATATTGGCAGCCTGCTCAGGCGAAATAGTTCCCCTCTCAATCGCCTTGTCCCTCACAGCATCCACATCAATGCCGTTGCCGTCATCCCTGACTTCAATCACTACATTATTGCCATCCTGATATGCATCCAGGAAAATAGAGCCTACAGGCGGCTTTCCTCTCTGCGCACGTACCTCTGCGGATTCAAGACCATGGTCGGCAGAGTTTCTCAAAAGATGCATAAGAGGGTCGCCGATTTCGTCAACCACAGTCCGGTCAAGTTCAGTCTCCTCACCGGTCATATACAGCTCCATTTTCTTATTAAGCGTCTTAGACAAATCACGAATCATACGCGGGAATTTAGCAACAACACTCTCAATCGGAACCATTCTGACCTTCATTACAGACTCATGAAGGTTAGTCGTAACGCTCTCGAGATATTCAATCTGTTCATTAAAGGCCTGACTGTTGCTCTGCTCGCTCTGTGCCGTTGCGGACACAAGGGAATTCTTAGCAATAATAAGCTCGCTCACCAGATTCATAAGTCCGTCAAGCTTTTCAATATCCACACGAACCGTGTGGTTTACAACAGGCTTTCCGGATTTCTTTTCATTTGTCTTGGCTGCCGGCGCCGCCTTGGCCTTATCCGCCGGTGCGGCAGCTGAAGCTGTGGCTGCGGCTGTCGGAGATGTCTCCTCCGGCTCCGCGGCTCCTGCATTTTCCTCTTTATGATAATTTTTATTATTTTCCAGCTCGATATATGCGCCGGTCACGGCTGCTATTTCCGACACGCCGGAGGCTGCCTTGATAATGTCCTCAACAGAGCTGTCCGTAAGGACAATAAGGGTAAAGTCCTTATCAAACTTTTCATCCTCAATATCCTGTGTGCTAGGCTCCGAGACAATAATCTCTCCCTTCTCCTCAACTGCCTTAAATACAAGAAATGCCCTTGCCGCCTTAAGAAGACAGTTGTCATGTACCACAACATTTATGCCGCAGACATTTTTGCCCTGCTTTTTGGCTTCGTTGATAACATTTATCTGGCTGTCGTCAAGAGCAATATCATTCCACTTGTCTCCGCCCGCGGACGCGCTCTCGGCAGCGGGCTTCTGCTCAGCCTTTTCCTCCGGCTTGTCCTGTGACGGTTCATTACTGATAATGTCATTCAATGCCTTGATTATAGGTTCATTGTCATTTGTACCCTCGTCAGCATTATTCTGGATATTATTTGTGTACTCCTGAAGGGCATCAAGACATCTGAAAAGGACATCAATCATGTCCGGCTGAACCTTTATATTGCCGTTTCTCACCTCAGAGAAAACATTTTCCATGTCATGCGTCAGATTCTGCATGCGCTTATAGCCCATAGTTCCCGCCATACCCTTTAAGGAATGCGCCGCACGGAAAATTTCGTTAATTGTGTCCATGTTCTCCGAGTCTGATTCAAGATCCAGAATCTGTGTGTTAAGACTCTGCAAATGCTCATTAGTCTCATCAAGAAAAATCTCAAGATATTGACTTACATCCATCTTTATCCTCCATTCCGCCTTTCACGGCATAAATATTACTTGTTTGATATACCCACATGCAAAATTATCTCCTGAGCGAGCTGTTCAAGACCTGTTACCTGATTGGACAGCCCTGCGTTAACCACATTCTTGGGCATTCCGTATACTGTACAGGTTTCCTGACTCTGTGCGATAACATGCACCTTTTTTTGGGCTGCAAGATTTCTTATACCCTCGGTTCCATCGGCTCCCATGCCCGTCATCACCACGCAGATAATATTGTCATACCGGCTGTCTGAAAGTGATTCATACATGTAATTTGCACAGGGCTTAACACCTTCCCGGCTTGGCTCATCAGACAAATGTATTACCGACCTTCCGGACGGCGATGTGGCAACCTTCATGTGCATACCGCCCATAGCGATATACACCGTCCCCTTTTTAAGCTCCATTCCCTCTGCAGCCTCCACAACATTAACTGCACTGAGCGTATTGAGCCTGTCGGCAAGAGACGCCGTAAAGCCCTTTGGCATATGCTGGACTATAAGCACCGGGGCATCTATATCCGCAGGGAGATTTGGCACAACTGACTGAAGCGCCCTGGGACCGCCCGTGGAGCTTGCTATCGCTACAAGCTTGCTTCCCGGTATGTTAACAGCCTTCTTTTTGATAATTTCAACCATCTGGCTGTTGGTTTTAAGCCGGCTTTTCGAGAGCTCCGCGTTATCAAAGGTATGAGGCGTGCTTTCCGCAACTATACTTAACACCTCAAGAAATTTGTCCCTGAATGAATCCAGCCTGCAGTCCGCCGCATTGTCCGGCTTATGTATAAAATCAAGCGCGCCAAGCTCAAGCGCATCCAGAGTGGTCTTCGCACCCTCCTTTGTATCCGTGCTGGCCATCATAACCCTTGCGGAAATTTTGTATTTATTCAGCTCTCTCAAAAGCTCAATGCCGTTCATCTTAGGCATATTTACATCAAGAACAACCGCATCATACTTGTTCCTGCTCAGTAAATCAAATGCCTGAACTCCATTGACAGCTCTGTCTGCAACCTCAAATCTCCTGTCGCTTTCTATTATATCACAGAGCACTCTTCTCATAAGTGCAGAGTCATCTACAATTAATATTTTTTTAGGCATCTTCCCTGTCAATACCTCTCCTTTCCCATGATAACTTGCCGGCGCTCTTGCGCTCTTCTTCAAAAATAAATTTAATTATTTCCTCTCTTGTTTCGACATCAATACCATAGTACTGCACACGATGCTCATATGTACCGGGACGGTTCTCAACCTCCTTTACTGCAAGCACCTTTCCCACAACCTCATACTTCTTCAGCTGTTTACCCTTGTAAAGATTATAACTGCAGTAAATCAGGCTGTCGGGCTCGTATTTCTGGGTAGACAGAAAGCGCAGGCCTCCCCCGCTGATATCCACAATAATGCTTCTCTTTATCGGAAGATTCGGCTGCAGCGCATAAGGGCTCCTGCTCTCAATCGCCTGAAGCTCTTCCTCCTCAAGGTTTCTTGAGCACATTTCAAGCGCACAGCTGAATCTGTAGTATTCTCTTCTCTGATATTTTCTGAGATTACTTATAAGCTCAACAACTAAAATATAGACATTATTGCTCTTATATCTGTCAGCAATTTTAACAAAGCACTGAAACAGGCCGACGGACGTATAAAACACCATATTATATTCGCCGTCAACGGGAAGCAGCTGAAGCTTTGTCTTTTCGATAGGCATGAGAATTTCCATGGAATCCTCGGACAATATTTCATATACCTTGCTGTAATAAATTTTCTGTTTGCCGTCCTCAAGCCGTACAGCATTTTTATCAACTGCGCTAAGCTCTACACGGTCTCCCTCTCTTATAAATTTTGAAAGCATATGTTTATCCCCCATATAAATACTCAGACTGTATATCTATATACTACTGTTTTTTGAAATAATATGAGAAAAAAATGCGGCCATACCCCTGCGTGGCTGTCTCTGTGCCTCCTCCTTATCAAGAAGACGCATCGCAATCCTTTCATAGGCAATGCTGGATTTTGCCGACGGGTTCTGAAGGGATACGGGTACCTGCTGTATGACTGCCTTTGGAAGCTGGCTGTCCTGAGGTATACACCCAAGATAAGTCATGGGTATCTTAAGATATCTTTCAACAACGGCATTTAGCTTGTTATAAAGATTTTCCCCCTCCGCCTCCCTGCCGACACGGTTGGCTATCATTTTAATCGCAATATCATTGCTGTTATATCTCGGATGTCTGCACAGCGCCTTTAAAAGCGAGTACGAATCCGTTATAGAGGTTGGCTCAGGTGTAGTTACAAGAAGTATCTCCCCGCTTGCCACAAGAAACTCCAAAACCGCATCACCGATTCCCGCGCCCGTATCAACAATAACAATATCGGCAATGGAATCAAGCTCTGCGAGATTTTTAATTATATAATTAAGATATTCCCTGCTGAGAATCGACATGCCCGCAATTCCCGAGCCGCCCGAAATAAAGCCTACCTCCATAGGCCCCCCCGCGA
>JAJQGF010000324.1 GCA_021200695.1 Lachnospiraceae bacterium | reverse complement strand
TTAACCATAAGCGCTTTATCATCGGAGAAATCAATAAACCTTTCCATCTGACGTCTGAAGCACTCTGCATTATGATTTATATCCTCTCTGGTAAGCATTTTCCTCATATCAGTGCGTCCCGAGGGGTCCCCAATCATCGTAGTTCCTCCCCCTATAAGAGCAATCGGTTTATTTCCCGCCATCTGAAGCCTCTTCATAAGAGCCAGCGCCATAAAGTGGCCTGCGGTAAGACTGTCCGCCGTACAGTCAAAGCCGATATAAAATGTCGCCTTTCCCTCATTAATAAGCTTTTTTATCTCCTCCTCGCTGGTAAGCTGCGCGAGAAGTCCTCTTGCCTTTAATTCATCAAAAATAGTCATTTCCCTTATCCTCTTATATTTTTATTCTTTCACTTATTTGCCATAAGCTTCACCATTGCGCGGTTAAGTCCGTCAACCGTAAGCTTATACATCGGAAACATTTCTTTTATTGCTGTCTCAGCCTCTCTCCACGGTGCGCGTCCCGGCGCCATCTTGGGATTCAGCCATACGACCTTTTTATAATGATTCCTGACAAGCTTAAGCCATTCATATCCTGACAAACCGCCGTTTGGCCCCCGGTAGTTCCCGGAGTCCGAATAAAGCTCCTCAGGTGCCATAGCCGCATCTCCTACTATAATAACCTTATAGTCGCTGTCCAGCTTTCTGAACATCCACTCCGTCTCAACCCAATCACCGTTCTCACATTCCGGTGTCTTATAGAGATGTGAATATATACAATTATGAAAATAATATGCCTTTACATCCTTATAGTGGTTCGATTTATGAACTGCCTGAAATAAATCGTTAAGCAGTGTACTGTAGGGTATCATTGTACCGCCGCTGTCCATAAGGAGCAACAGCTTCACTGAATTTTTACGCGGCTTCTGCATTACAATTTGAAGACATCCCCCATTGCTGCAGGTTTTATTTACGGTTCCGTCTATATCGAGCTCGCTCTCCGGTATATCAAGCCTTGTTGAAAACTGTCTCAGCCTTCTGAACGCCATCTGAAACTGTCTGTTGTCAATTACACGGTCATCCCTGAAATCACGGTATTTTCTTGCACCCACAACAGAAAAAGCTGACTGATAGCCGGTCTGTCCGCCGACTCTGACACCGCCTACATTTCCTCCCATATTGCCAAATGAGGTCTTGCCCATAGTGCCTATCCAGAAGCTGCCTCCATTGTGCTCTGAGTCCTGCTCCTTCAGTCTTGCCTTAAACTTTTCCTCAACGTCCTCCTTATCAATCTGTAAATCCTCCATCTTATTAAGGTGCTCTCTCGCCTCCTCATGGGCAAGCTCAAGCATATCCGATTTATCAAGCCATCTGAGCATCTGTGCGCCTACTTCAGTCTCATGCCGGACAGCCTTAAAGCATTCCTCAAATGCCATGTCATATTTATCATAATCTGTCTCGCTCTTTACGAGTATCATCCTTGCAACATAATAAAACTGTGTCAGAGAGCTTCCGCACAGCCCCTTGTCCAGAGCCTCCTGAAGGTCAAGAAGCTCCCCTAATGTAACATGAAGCCCCTTCTCCCTTAGCGTTTCAAAAAAATTAATAAACATATATCCGCCCTTTAATCTTTCCTCATATCTGTCGGGACACTGCCACAACTATGAAAGGTCAGTATGCCGTACAAGCTCCAAATCCTCGTCCTTTTTCACCACTACACCGACAAAAGGAAGCGCGCTCCTTATGACATCAGCAGAAATACCGCCGAGCTGCAGGGCATTTATCCAATCGATAAGCTCAGATGTGCTCGGTTTTTTCCTGATATCACGTATAGTCCTTATGTTATAGAATACCTCCATTGCATTCTTTAAAAGATTCTCCTCCACATTAGGAAAATGCACCCTGACAATCTTCTCCATCAGCTCTTTGTCGGGAAAATCTATATAGTGAAATATACACCGGCGCAAAAACGCATCAGGAAGCTCCTTCTCCGCATTGGAGGTTATTATTACGACAGGTCTGTGCTTTGCCTTTACAGTCCTCTTCGTCTCATTTATATAGAACTCCATCTGGTCAAGCTCCCATAATAAATCATTAGGAAACTCAAGGTCAGCCTTATCAATCTCATCTATGAGAAGAATCACCTGTTCATCACTGTCAAAGGCCTCGCCAAGCTTTCCAAGCTTGATATATCTGGCAATATCGTCAACGCCCTCCTCACCGAACTGTCCATCATAAAGTCTCTGAATCGTATCATATACATACAGACCCTCCTGAGCCTTGGTCGTGGACTTTATATTCCAAATAATCAACTGCTTTCCCAATGCCTTTGCCACAGCCTCCGCAAGCTGTGTCTTGCCTGTTCCGGGCTCACCCTTTATAAGAAGCGGCTTTTCCAACGCTATGGCTATATTTACACTTGCCATAAGCTCTTCGCTTGCCACGTAATCCTCTGTTCCATGAAATTCCCTTGTTTCCATATAAGCATCCCCGTTTCCGACTGTTGTCCGATATTGCAGCCCAATGTTTTTTATTGAAAACTGCATATGTTTATGTTACGATATTATTGCTTTAAAATCAAGAAATATTTAGAAACGGAGATAAAGATGGCAAGAAAAATACTTGGAAAAAACGAAACTCTCTCCTTTGAGGTTTTTCCCCCAAAAAAAGACGGAGAATTTGAAGCTGCCTTCAGCGTAATAGATAAGCTTGGAGAATTAAATCCTGATTTTATCAGTGTCACATATGGCGCCGGCGGAAGCCGTTCAAAAAAAACCATTGAGATTGCAGCTTACATACAGAACACTCTCAATATAGATGCAATCGCCCATATGACATGCGTCGGCTGTAAAAAAGAGCAGCTTCTAGAGGTATACGATTCCCTCAGAGCGGCAAATGTATCGCATGTGCTTGCACTCAGAGGCGACAGACCAAAGGATATGACAGATGAACAGTATGAAGCCAGGGACTTTGCACATGCAAGCGACATGATGAAATTTCTTAAGGAGAACACCGATATTCATTTCGGCGGCGCATGCTATCCTGAAAAGCATTATGAATGCTTCAGCATGGAGACGGATTTAAACAATCTCAAGCTTAAGCAGGAGGCGGGCGCTGAGTTTCTTATCTCCCAGCTTTTCTTCGACAACGATTATTTCTATTCTTTTCGTGAACGTGCTGAAAAAAAGGGAATAGACCTTCCCATTGCTGCCGGGATAATGCCCATCACCACACCCAGACAGATTGGAACCACCGTATCGCTGTCCGGCTCAAGCATCCCTAAAGAGCTTGCCGATATTATAGCAAAATACGGTGACAACGCTGACGACATTAAAAAGGCAGGCACGGATTACGCTGTTCGCCAGATTATGGATTTAAAGGCAAACGGCGTAGAGCATATTCATATATACTGTATGAACAGGCCCAAAACCACATCTGAGATTGTAAATGCGGTAAGAGGAAAATAACGGATATTTAAAACCGGCAGTAAGATACGCTCTTACCTGCCGGTTTAACTTTACCTTAAAATTCCCGTACTTTCATCAAAGTAATATTCAGTACCGTCTATCGTAACGCTTCCCTTTGCCATAGTTCCGTAAATCAGGTCAAAATAATAGCTTCCGCTTTCCGTATAGCTCCAACCCTTAACCATATGTCCATTTTCGTCATATCTAACCCATTTTCCTGTTCCATCCTCACACTCAGCCCATTCACCGGCATCGGATTCCTGATATACATCCTTGCTAACTGTCTTTGCGCCATACTGCACATTATCAAGCCAATACCATGCCCCTGAATCAGAGTCATATATTTCCTTGCCGCGGTAGCTTTCTCGCAGGCTGTACCCCTCACGGTAATAGTCCTCATACCAATAAGCCACTCCGTTAATGGTCATCCATCCGTATTCAGGTACATTATAGCCTCCTGATTCACAGATACCTGTGGTTGTATTGAAATAGTATTCCTTTCCGTTCACCGTGGTATAACCCTTTGCCATTGTTCCGGTCTCCGTGTCAAAATAATAGGTTCCTTTGACTGTATAATCCCAGCCCTTTACCATTTTGCCTTCATCATCATAGCGTACCCATTTACCGGTTCCGTCATCCAAATCAGCATATCTTCCGGCATAGGATTCCTGATATACATCCTTGCTCACGGCCTTCGCGCCGCCCTGCACAGCGTCCAGCCAATACCACGCATCGGAATCAGGGTCATAGATTTCCTTGCCGCGTCCTTCAGTTCCCTGCCTTACACCGTTCTCGTACCAATAATCAACTCCATCTATCGTATACCAGCCGTTCATAACACTACTGTCTGCGTCATCATCTGTTTCGCTGTCATCACTGTCTGAAGCAGAGCTGTTTATAACAGTATATGTATTTGAATTATAAGTAACCGTCTGCGGGAGCTCCGCATCAGAATCACTCCCTATATACAAAGCAAGATACGGATTATCTCCGCTTACACTGAAATATTCATTTCCGTCACTTGTAAAATACGCATCAATATAATTGCTTCCTGAGGACGATGTCGAAGAATATGAGCTGTCCGGTATATAAGCTGAAAGCTCTGTATCCTCTACATGCTCTGAGGTATCATCATCGCTTTTATTATAATAGCTGTAGCTTATATCGCTTTGGTCGTCCCACGTAACATCAACAACGTACCAATAATCGTGTAAATTAATTTTATTCCATGCATGTCCGACACCGCTTACAGCTCCTATTACAGGAATCACCTCCAGCCCCGCGCTGCTTCCCAAAAGCTGAAATCCTTTGCAATATCCGGCGCACACCGTTGTCTTGTTAATAAAGGTGCTGTATGCAGACTGATTAATCACATCATTCGAATTATCATTGTCATAGCTTACATTATTACACAGTATGTCATGTATCTGCTTTTCAATTTTTTCCGGACTGCTCTCAGTTATCTCCTCCTTCCATTCCTCTATCTGTGTCTTAAAAGCCGACGTAGCCGTATTTCTCGAGTCAGCATCATAAAAATCCGAATATACAACCAAAGACATTGTTTTATATCCGGTAAAGTAGCTGTTTGCAATAAAATAATATTGTGGATGGGAATACACAAACATTTTCCAAAGCAATGCCGTATCACTAAAATCTCCATATGACACTGCAGACGTAAGGTAATATGTGGTACTGCCGTTTTTATATTCAGTCAGAGTACCACTGCCGCTCATAATCTCAAGACAGCAATCGTTCATTTCATCCCAGAAGCTCTGGGCATCCTCATCCAGCAAGCTGTAATAATAATCCCCTGAGAACTGCTCCCAATAATCTGTTTCCGATGAAGAATACAGGGATATGCTTTGCGGCGAATATAAAATTTCCTCCGCGATATCCTCCGGCAAAGCATACTCCACAGGCTCGACAAATCCGGTATTGTAAATCTCCTGCTTTTCCTCCGCGTGTGCCTTATATGGAGCCATGCCTACTCCACATGCTATTAAACACACTGTTAACAGAGCAGCACAAACTTTTCCTTTTCTGATTATTATCATTCCTTATCCTCCTGCTTCAGCTATCCCACTGTGCGTCCGACACCTCTATTTTCTTGTCACGCAGCATCAAATCCTTTACCGCATCGGCAGCACCCTTGCCTTCAAAAAGAACCGCATTTACCTGCTCTATAATCGGAAGCTGTACGTTATATTTATCCGCAAGCCCCATTGCCGCCTTCGCTGAATGGACACCTTCAACCACCATCTGAACCTCCGCCATTGCCTCCTCATACGATTTTCCCTGACCAATAAGGATTCCGGCACGTCTGTTTCTCGAGTGCATGCTGGCACATGTTACAATCAAATCGCCTATACCTGTAAGTCCGCAAAAGGTTTCAAATTTACCTCCCATTGCAGTCCCGAGCCTTGCAATTTCCGTTATACCTCTTGTGATAAGCGCAGCCTTTGTATTATCTCCATATCCCAATCCATCTGCGATTCCCGCAGCAAGCGCAACCACATTTTTAAGTGCGCCGCCAAGTTCCATACCGAGTATGTCGGGACTTGTGTAGACTCTAAACGCTTCATTCATAAATAAATTCTGTATATACTCCGCAGTAGCTCTGCTCCTTGCGCCGGCAACGATTGTCGTGGGCAATCCGCGGCTTACCTCCTCCGCATGTGAAGGACCGGAAAGCACTGCCACATCGGCCTGAGGTATCTCCTGCTCTATGACCTCTGAAAGCGTCATAAGCGTACCTTCCTCTATGCCCTTTGCAACGTTTACTATTCTCTGTCCATTTGCAACATACGGCGCAAGACTGTGTGCGGTAGCCCTTGTATATGAGCTTGCAACAGAAAGAATAAGCAAATCCCTTCCGGCAGCCGCCTCCCTGATATCAAGAGTAAAGCTGATATCGTCAGGAAGCCTTACCCCCGGAAGCATCCTGTGTTCATGCTTCTCCTTTAGCATGTTTAATTCATCAGGGACAGCCGACCATATTGTAATCTCATGCCCATTGTTATGCAGAAGGACTGACAGCGCAATTCCCCAGCTTCCGCCTCCAAATACAGTTATCCTAGCCATATATGCGGCTCCTTTCTTAAACCTGTTTTGTCGCCTGTTTACATTACTGCCTGTTTTTCTTTGTAAGATAGGTTTTCCTTTCATCACCGTGAATAAGCCTCTTTATATTCTCCCTGTGCTTCCAATATGCCATAACAGTGAGAAATACAGTAAGCGCATACATTTCATACAAATTCGCCTGAGTCATGCCTTCAAATATGCCAAGCTGACCGCAGATGACCATCTCAGCCAAAAAGCATGCATAAACCGCCAATGAGCCAAGCGACACATAATGCGTTGTGAAGAATATTCCAAAAAACACAATCACACCCATAACTATAAAATACGGATGAAA
>JAJQGF010000308.1 GCA_021200695.1 Lachnospiraceae bacterium | reverse complement strand
TTGCAATTCTTCTTGACCAGGTTGAAGCAGGCACAAAGCTAACCAAAAAAGAGCTTGAATACCATAAAAAAACTAAAACTCGTGATGTTGCGCTACTGACACTCCTTCTGGGAACTGGAATTCGTGTTTCTGAATGTGTGGGGCTTGATATAAACGATATAAATTTTGATGAGGGCGGTTTTAAGATAAGGAGAAAGGGAGGTTATGAAGCTGTTATATACTTCGGTGAAGAGGTGGAAACTGCTCTTCTTGATTATCTTGAGGAAAGAAAGCATATAATCCCGGCATCCGGTCATGAAAACGCATTATTTTTGTCTCTTCAGAATCGGAGAATGGCAGTCCGCTCAGTTGAAAATCTTGTTAAAAAGTATTGCTCAAGGGTAACCACACTAAAGAAAATAACACCTCACAAGCTGCGCAGCACATATGGAACCACTCTTTATAGGGAGACAGGCGATATATATCTTGTTGCCGATGTGCTAGGACATAAGGACGTAAATACCACAAGAAAGCATTATGCTGCTCTTGAGGACGAACGCCGCCGCAGGGCAGCGGGAATTGTTCGGCTTAGAGAGGACCAGTCATAAGCATAAACAAAGCTTATGATTTGACTTCACACTTACTCTGCTTTTATAAACTCAGAGGAATAATATGGAACCGTGATTTTCTGCCCGCTTATTATATCAGACGCATCTTCAAGCTTATTAATGTTGACTACCTCTGAAATATACTGCTGCTTATTTTTATACTGTGAATAATCTATATAGCTGTCGGCTATACTCCACAGCGTATCACCGCTCTGAACGGTAATCATGGTGTAATATTTAAAATTCATATTCTCTCCCGATGCGGCACCGGACTTTATGGCTTGATATGATACAGTACATACGATTACAAGACAAAATGTTACTGCAAAAAGCACCAGCTTTTTTTTCAGATCCCTGCGTCTGCGTAAATTCCTTTTATATATCCGATATTCCCTGTCGTTCATCTCGCTTACTCTCTTATATGTACCCATAAATAAATTCTCCAATCCTGACAGAATATTTGTTCGCAAACATTCGTTCTGCATAATTGCATTATACAGAACATATATTCTGATGTCAAGCAAAAAATCGAACATATTTTTGGAATATACGTTTGCTTTTGAAAAAAAGCTGTGTTATACTACAGATAGTTGCATAACATTTTTATATAATTGGAGGTAATGTATGGGATATGGCAAAATTTCTGCGAAACAGCAGGAAATTCTAGACTATATTAAGGATGAGATTTTAAAGAAGGGATATCCGCCCACTGTTCGGGAAATCTGCGAGACTGTTCATTTAAAATCAACTTCAAGTGTTCATTCACATCTTGAAACACTCGAAAAAAACGGATATATAAGACGCGACCCTACTAAACCGCGTGCAATCGAAATATGTGATGATTCCTTTCATATGGTGCGCACGGAGATGGTCAGCATTCCTGTTATAGGCAATGTTGCAGCCGGACAGCCCATATTTGCAGATGAAAATATACAGGAATACTACCCTGTTCCGGCTGAAGCTGTTCCATCAGGCAAATCCTTCATATTAAATGTACGCGGAGAATCCATGATTAACGCAGGTATATTTGACGGTGATAAGATTTTTGTTAATGTCACAAGCGAAGCGCGCAACGGTGATATTGTGGTGGCGCTTATCGATGACTCTGCCACTGTCAAAACCTTTTATAAGGAGAACGGATATATACGTCTACAGCCCGAGAACGATACCATGCAGCCAATTATTGCAGACGACTGCATTATTCTCGGAAAGGTGTATGGGGTTATGCGTTTTTTTAATTAAACAGCATTGAAAAGCTACAAAAATTTTCTTAATACACTGAGAAGCTCTTTGATATCAAGAGGCTTTGAAACATGGGCATTCATGCCGCAGGCAAGGCATTCCTGTACATCACTTGAAAAGGCATTGGCGGTCATTGCTATGATGGGAAGTCTGCTGTCAGCGCGTCCCGCCATGCTGCGGATTGCCCTGGTAGCTTCAAAGCCGTTCATAATCGGCATCTGGAGGTCCATAATAACCGCATCATAAAAGCCAACTTCCGAATTTTCAAACATTTTCACACATTCCTGACCATTTTCAGCGCGCTCTGTTCCAATTCCGAACGACATAAGAAGCTCATTTGCAATCTCCCAATTTATATCTACATCCTCTGCAAGCAGAATATGCTTTCCGGAAAAATCTGCCTTATCAGCTCTCCTGTCTGAGGTATAGTCAGCATCCTCCGCATATTTTACAAGAGTATAATACAATGTAGATTTGAATAACGGCTTTGAGATAAAGCCTTCAATTTCAGCAGAAGCTATCGCCTCCTCAGCATCGCACCAATCATATGCTGAGATAAGAAATATTGGGACTTTATTTCCAATTCTGCTGTGAATTTCACGGATAGTCTGTATGCCATCCATATTTGGCACTTTCCAGTCCATCAAAACAAATTGGAAATCATCGTTTCTCTCATGTCTGTCCTCTATCATACTTACCGCCTGCTCTCCGTCAGGTGTCCATTCCGCATTTACACCAAGCTCAAACAGATTTGAAGCAGCGCTGGCGCATAGCTGTTCATTGTCGTCAACTACAAGAATATTCCATTCAGGCAGCTTCATCTCTTCTGCAGGCTCAGCCCTTTTAAAATCAAGGGTAACATGAAATCTGCTTCCCTTACCGGGCTCGCTGGCAAGCTCGATGGTGCCCTTAAACATATCTACAATTGCCTTAGTAATTGCCATTCCAAGACCGGTTCCCTCAATTTTGCGCACCCGGCTTGAGCCCTCTCTTGTAAAGGTATCATATATGCTTTTCTGGAATTCCTCTGACATTCCTATTCCGGTATCCTCAACAATGAAATGGGTTCTCACATATTCATCACCCTGTGAAGAGCTATCCTGGCTGACATACACATTAACTCGCCCGTCCCTTGGGGTAAATTTAACAGCATTGGAAAGCAGATTAAGCAGTATTTGATTGAGACGCGTTCCGTCACAATATATGTCCTCTGAGATAATATCCCGGATAAAGATGTCGAAATACAGACCTCCCTCCTTTATCTGCGGCTGCACAATGTTTACAATGTCCTCCATTGTTTCGCGCAGTGAAACACGGCTGATATTTATTGACATTTTCCCACTCTCAATTTTTGACATGTCAAGAACATCATTAATGAGGCCCAACAGGTGTCTGCCCGACAATTTTATCTTTTGCAGACAATCCTCCACCCGCGCGGTATCCTGTTTATTATTAATAGCAATCTCTGTCATTCCTATGATTGCATTCATCGGTGTTCGGATATCATGGCTCATGTTTGAAAGGAACTCGCTCTTTGCCTTATTGGCATGTATTGCCTCCTTCCTTGCATTGTTCAAATCCTGCATGTAGCGCTGGGACAGGTTATAATATGATACAAATACAACCAGCATGCTGAGAAGAATAACCAACATTGAACCGATAATAACTATTATGCGCAGTCTGTCCAGCTTCACGATGGTTTGCTCTATCACGCCATTGGGCATGACTGTTATCAGATACCAGGTTGACTTACCTGATATCGGAGAACAATATATATAGCGTTCTTCTCCATCTACCAAAATCGCAGTACCATACGCCTCCCCATTTTCCATGGCAGTACGCAGCTCAGCCGCATAGGCCTCTTTATCCTTTCCGTTCAGTGTCTCAAATTTTTCATCTATACGCTGAAAATAATTATCCCTGTATTCGTCAGCATTTTTTATAACAAAATCCCCCTCCATATCAATGATATGTGAGTAAGCATTTGCATTTTCAGTATCGAGATATAGTGCATCATTAAGATATTCCATCGGTACACCCGCAATGAGAGCAATACTTCTTGAGCCGTCCTCCATCTCATATCCCGCAGGTCTGCCAAGCAAAAGTAATATTTCACCGCTGCTGTCAATACCACGTTTAATCATACTTCCGTATGTTGATAAAAGCTCAGAAACGTCATCCTCTCCTTCAAACTGTATATCATCTCCGTAAATGGTCTCCAATTCGCCATTTTCCCTGTAAAAGCCCAAATATGTAAAATTTCTTATTCTGGCACTCTGGGCAAGCTTATCGAGAATAATAGTATTATATTTTACAGTTTCCGGAGAGGTGGATTTGATAATACCATCAACCTGTTCCAGCCTTAAATTGATAATTGACTGAAATTTCTGCTGAATCTGTACATTTATTTCTGAAACATAAAATTCACTGACTTCGGTAACAGATTCCTTTGTCTTCTTAGTCATAAACATCGCCAGCCATACAAAGACCACGATACATATAATAATGACTCCGGAAAAGCTCCATACTAACAACTTTTTAGTTTTTCTTTCCATATCCGGCTGTCCCGCTTCCTTATAATATGCTCTCCACATCTGCCAATGAATACTGACAGATAATATCCCATTTGCAGCTTGTAAGAAGTGCAAAAACCTCTGTACTTACCTCATCTTTATTTATTTCTTTACTGTTTATTTTTTATATTATCCGATATCTTATCAAAAGCAGCTTCAAAGGCTTTGAGCACCTTAGGATTAAACGCACCGCATTCACCGTTAAATATCATCTGCACCGCAATATCCTGGCTGAATGCCTTTTTATAAACACGTTCAGATATGAGGGCATCATACACATCGACAACAGATACCACCTGTGACCATATGGAAATCTCATCCCCGCTAAGGCCGTCAGGATATCCTCTGCCGTCCCACCGTTCATGGTGGTGCCTGCATATATCATAGCTGTAATTATAGGTTCCGGCATCCATAATGTCAGGAATTTTGCGGAGAATTTCACAGCCCTTTAAGGTGTGTCCCTTCATAATCTCAAATTCTTCGGCAGTGAGCTTTGCAGGCTTGTTAAGAATATTATCGGGAATGGAAATCTTTCCGACATCATGGAGAACAGAGGACGTTACAATCTTGTCAATTTCTCTCTGTGGAAGGTGATACTCGGGATACATATCACTTACCTGCTGAAGCAGTATTTTTGTCAGTCCGCATATGCGTTTGACATGCTCGCCTGATTCACAATCCCTGAATTCGATAATCGTGGCAAGCATCTCTACCACAGACCTGTTCATACAGTCCAGACGCGCTACCTGCTCCAGAACTATGCTCTCAAGCTCATTTTGATAGCTGTACAGCTCAATTACATTCCTAATCCTATGTTTAAGAAAATGTGCAATAAACGGCTTTGTAATAATATCAACAGCACCCAGATTATATCCCTCAAGCAGCATTTCGCGGCTGTCCGCGGCAGTTATCAAAAATACCGGGATGCTTTTTATTTTGCCGCTTTCATTCATATTTTTAAGAACGCCAAGTCCGTTTATATTTGGCATAATCAAATCAAGCAGCACGGCAGAAATATCAGCGCCGCTGTTTATTGCAGCTATTGCCTCGCTGCCATCGCAGGCCTCTGAAATATTATATTCATCCTTGAAAATCTCAGCAAGCACTGCCCTGTTAATCTCGATATCATCCACAATCAATATCGTTTTTTTATCCATAGTAATCTCCAGCTTTTATATGCTAACAAATATATTTTAAAAATTTTGTTTTACATGTACCTTTCTATACATGCTATTATGTCTGCCTGTACAGGCTGAATACCTTTGATAATTTCCTTAGCCTGCTCAGTTCTGCCTGCACGAAGCAGGCTTACAATTTCGGTATATGCTTCATATATTGGCGTTATTGAAAGATTTCCGGCAGACCCCTTTACTGCATGGGCAGCCTCTGTAATCTCCGAATAATTACTGTCGTCAAAGTCAGGGCTGACGGAGATATTTTTCATCATATCGGCAAATTTAAACAGCATTCGTTCATACAGAGAGGTATTACCCATGAGACGCTCTATGCCTTCGTCAACATCAACACCGATATTTCGTAATTCATCAAGTAATTCCATTGAAACCGCACCTTTCATTTTTACTAAACAGACATATAATGTTAATTATAACATAAAACAATGTAAATATAATAGCAACAATTAGTACTGTCATTGCATTTAAAATTTTTGACTGATATACATATTATTCAAAAAAACGGTAAATATAAGAATGTATAAATTTTAAGCGGATTCGCTGAAGGCTGAAAAGGTCAGACAAGGCTCCGCAATAGAATGGAGGAAAAATGGATAATAAATTTTTAAACTGTGCAGCCCTTACAATAGCTATTATTGGCGCCCTTAACTGGGGACTTATAGGAATATTCCGATTCGATTTAGTGGCCTTCATATTCGGAAATATGTCATGGCTTTCAAGAATAGTATATATCCTTGTAGGTCTCTGCGGTCTCTACCTTTTTACATTTTATATGTATATCGGAGACAGAGTGGAAACAAACAACTAAAGGTATCACGGCAGCCGCATATTCTTTACTTATACCTTTTATCAAAGTATAAATATCGGATATGCGGTAGGCTGCCTGTAAAGTATATTTTGGTTTTTACCCTGCTATTCCGGCAGCCTGAATTTTTCGGAGGATATAGGCTTTCCATCTCTCCATATCCTTTCAAGGTCATACAGCAGTCTGTTTTCTTTATCAAAAATATGGACTATTACATCCCCAAAATCAATCAGAATCCAATTAGCAGTATCATAGCCCTCTATCTGTCTCTCAGGATGCCCCGCACGTCCTAACTTCTCACATACATTGTCAGTCATCGCCTGAAGCTGTGCTCTGCTGTTTCCCCCCGCGATTATAAAATAATCGGCAATAACAGAAACCTCGCTGATATCTATAACCTTTATATCATCAGCCTTTTTATCGTCAAGCGCTTCTATTGCAAGTCTTGTCATTTCAAATGAAGTATTGTTCATTTACTATTCCTTTCCAAAGCCCATTCTTTTTAATCAAATAATTGTTTTATAATATTCATATGTTTTGCGCGTCATAGGGTCAGTTTCACCCTTATTCCCATCAAGGTATGATAAAATATCCTCAAGCACCATTAACAGGGT
>JAJQGF010000287.1 GCA_021200695.1 Lachnospiraceae bacterium | reverse complement strand
GAATTACTGAAACCGGAGAAGGAGCGGACAATCAAGGCAAATGACAGCTATTATATGTTGAAAAAGACAAATGCCGCAATCGTAATCGTTGAGTGCGGATTTCTGTCTAATTATGAAGAGACGGAAAAGCTCAGCGACAGCGAATATCAGGACAGAGTCGCATGGGCAATACATATTGGAATCCTTCAATATTTAAATACACAAAAATAATATACTTTTTTTTAACATTATGGTATACTATTCACGAAATTGTCTAATTGTATCAGCAAGGAAGTAATAACAGATGAATACCACTGTCATAGAGATAAGCAGCAGAGGTGGCAGGCTGACCGAAGCTGAGGAAGAATTGCTGCGCGGGGCAGGAGATATATTAAAATCAGGAGGGCTTGTAGCATTTCCTACCGAGACGGTCTATGGGCTTGGCGGAGATGCTCTTAATCCGGAGGCTTCCCGTAAAATTTATGAGGCAAAGGGGCGGCCTTCAGATAATCCTCTTATTGTGCATATAGCAAAATTTGAGGATATATATTATATAGCTGACGAGGTAACGAAGGAAGCGGAGATGCTTGCGGAAGCTTTCTGGCCCGGCCCCCTTACGATGATATTGAAGAAAAGTGATAAGGTGCCGCATGAAACTACGGGGGGATTGGAAACGGTTGCTGTTAGGATGCCCTCGAATCTGGCGGCCCGGAGGCTTATAGAGTACGGAGGCGGGTACGTTGCAGCACCGAGTGCAAATATATCGGGACGTCCAAGCCCGACTCTTGCCAAGTATGTTATTCAGGATATGTTCGGTAAGATAGATGCAATAATCGACGGAGGCAGGGGAGAGATTGGCCTTGAATCTACAATAATTGATTTGACGGCTTCACCGCCGCAGATTTTAAGACCCGGATATATTACCGCAGAAATGCTGTCAGCTGTACTCAATACAGGAGTTGTGAATGATACTGTAGATTCCGGTGATGAGAGCGGGAAAGCACCAAGGGCGCCCGGAATGAAATACAGACATTACGCACCTAAGGGAGAGCTATCAATAGTTGAGGGAGAGCCTGACAGAGTTGCAGAATATATAAATGCCGCTGTTATTAAGGCAAGGCATGCCGGCGACAAGGTGGGTATTATAGCTACTGATGAGCAAAAGCATAAATATGATGCAGATGTCATAAAAAGCCTGGGCAGCAGGAATGATGAGGACAGTGTCGGAAAGCATCTGTATGAAGTCCTCAGGGAATTTGATGACGAAAATGTCACAAAAATTTTCTCCGAAAGCTTTGATGCTGACGGTTTTGGACAGGCTATAATGAACAGGTTGCTTAAGGCTGCAGGACACAGAGTAATAAAGCTGGTATAAATATCGGCTTATTATAAAAGGGAGGACATTATGATAGCGATTGGAAGCGACCATGGCGGCTACGAGCTTAAGGAAAAGATAAAAAAGCATCTTGAGGACAGGGGAATTGAGGTAAAGGATGTGGGCTGCAGCGGCAGGGAAAGCTGTGATTACCCCGTGTTTGGACATGCAGCTGCAAAAGAAGTGGCTGATGGAGGCTGTGAGAAGGGAATTGTCATATGTACCACCGGAATTGGTATAAGCATTACAGCCAACAAAACCGCAGGCATAAGGTGTGCGCTGTGCGGAGATACCATGTCCGCGAAAATGACAAGGCTGCACAATGATGCCAACATGCTTGCACTTGGTGCGGGTGTTGTCGGAGAAATGCTTGCAATGGAAATAGTGGATACATTTATAGACACTCCTTTTTCGCAGGAGGAAAGACATATTAAGAGGATAGCCCTGATAGAGGGTTAAAGATAGCGCTTGGAGGGAAGAACATGGCAAATACGGTTATTATGGAGCATCCTCTGATAAAACATAAGATAGGGCTTATCAGAAGAAAGGAAACGGGGACTAAGGATTTCAGGCAGACCATAAGTGAAATCGCAATGCTGATATGCTATGAGGCGACAAGAAATCTTAAGCTTGACGATGTCGAGATTGAGACGCCTATATGCAGGACTACGGTAAAGGAGCTTAGGGGTAAGAAAATGGCGATTGTTCCTATACTCAGGGCCGGACTCGGAATGGTTGACGGCATGCTCACCCTTATACCTGCGGCAAAGGTGGGACATATAGGACTTTACCGTGACCCTGAGACGCTTAAGCCGGTTGAGTATTACTGTAAGCTTCCTGCTGACTGTAATGAGAGGGAGGTATTTGTGGTAGACCCGATGCTTGCGACAGGCGGCTCTTCTGTTGCGGCTATTCAGATGCTTAAGGATAAAGGCTGTAAAAATATTCATTTTATGTGTATCATAGCTGCACCGGAGGGTATTGCCGCAATGCAGGCAGCTCATCCCGATGTGGATATGTATATAGGAGCCCTTGATGAGAAATTAAACGAACACGGATATATAGTACCGGGGCTGGGAGATGCGGGAGACCGTATATTCGGGACAAAATGACAGCGCCGTACAGAGCTTTATACGCGCAGCAATGTGCGGGAAGGAGGAGGTATGGGCAGTAAGAGAAATGACGCGCTTAGCTGGGACGAATATTTTATGAGTGTGGCACATCTGTCAGGTATGAGGTCTAAAGACCCCAGCACACAGGTGGGCGCATGCATCGTCAGTAAAGACAACAAAATATTGTCTATGGGATATAACGGATTTCCCAATGGCTGCTCTGATGATGAATTCCCGTGGGAAAGAGACGGGGAGGATTATGACACAAAATATTTTTACGTCACTCACAGTGAGCTGAATGCAATACTTAATTACAGAGGGGGCTCTCTTGAGGGAACCAAGCTGTATGTCTCGCTTTTTCCGTGTAATGAATGTGCAAAGGCGATAATTCAGGCAGGAATAAAAGAGGTTGTATACGACAGTGACAAGTATGACGGTACTCCCGCCAACAGGGCATCCAAGAGAATGTTTGATGCGGCAGGTGTTGCATATACACCGTATTCAAGAAGCGGGAAGCACGTACATATAGAGGTATGAAACGGGTGAGGAGTTTATAGTTGAAGGGTTTAAGGAAAACAGCCGTCATTGCCGCTGCAGTATTGATAACAGTGCTTTTGTCTGACAGTGAGGTATACAGAGCTGTCGCAGTTACGACCACGCAGCAGCAGCTTGAGCAGACGCAAAACGAAAAAAACGAGCTTGAAAACGAGCTTGAAAATACCAACCAGGACATCGAAGGGCTGAAGGAAACTCACAGCTCGCTTAAAGATGAATTAGACAGTCTTAACGGTGACCTGACAGACGTAAGCGGCACGCTTGAGAAAATAGAGCAGGAAATGCAGGTTAAGGAAAAGGACATCGAGGATACCAAAGCAGCGCTGGATGAAGCAAAGGCAACTGAGGAATGGCAGTATGAATGTATGGTCAGGCGTATACGCCTGATGTATGAGCGCGGCGACATAAGCTATATAGATACGCTTCTTGGAGTTTCCTCTGTGTCTGATATGGTGAGTGTTGCGGACTGCTTTGAAATGATTGAGGCATATGACAGGAAAATGCTTGAAAGCTATAAGGAAACGAAAAGCCTTATAGAAGAGCAGGAGTCGATACTTGAGTCTGAATATGACGAGCTGGAGAATCTAAGAATAGCGGCAGAAGCGGAAAAAAGTAAGGTATCGGGACTTATAAGCAGAACTGCCAATTCAATAGCGGAATATGCAGGACAGATAGATGACGCGGAGAAGGAGGCGCTTGCCCTTGAGGAGGAAATCCGCAAAAAAGATGAGGACATAGAATATCTGCAGCAAAAAATTGCGGAAGAGCAGGCCATGTCACAACAGGCAGCAAACTCCACATGGCGCGATATTTCAGAGGTGGAATTTGCCGATGGAGACAGATATCTGCTGGCCAACCTTATATACTGCGAGGCCGGAGGTGAGCCTGATGCGGGCAAGCTGGCGGTCGGGAGTGTTGTTATAAACAGGGTATTGAGCTCCGTCTATCCTGATACGGTTGTGGGAGTTATCTATCAGGACAGGCAGTTCTCACCGGTTGCGAGCGGAAGGCTTGCACTTGCGCTTGCGGAGAACCGCGCGACACAGAGCTGCTATGACGCGGCAGACCAGGCTATGTCGGGAGTTACGAATGTCGGGAGCTGCGTATATTTCAGAACCCCTGTTGAGGGGCTTACAGGAATTCAAATTGGAGGACATATCTTCTATTGACGAACCGTGAAAGGAACGCCGGATAATAGGGATAGACGTAGGCATATCGAAAAATAAATTTATGATGTATTAACAGAGAGGAAAATTTATGAGAATTCTCAGAGAGGGAGAAATGAGCAGCCGTGACCGTATCGACTGTAAAATTTATAACTGCAGTGTTTATATAAGAAGAAATTTTGGCGTTTCAAGTGCTTCTGAATGGTATTATAGGCTTGTAGGCGATTATTCATATCTGCCGCTGACAAGATTTATATGTCCGGAGGATGCGGAAATTCTCGAGAATGCCATAGATAATCTTGTCGAGCCGGTGGAGGTTTATACTAAAATATATAGGCTTGCTGATGGAACCTTCCGCAATATATATTTGAGAATGGAAAACTGTGACAGGACGGAGGAGGGGAATCGGTTATGGCGCATCCACATGACTGATATACTTGATATACTTGATATTGAAAAAAGGGCTGCGTTTCTTGAAGATACTATAGCAAAATACCGTCATTTTATGACCCTGCAGAGCGAATATTACTTTGAGTATACAGTGAACAAAAATTTTCTTATTATGTACAAATATGTAAATGAAAAGTCATATAAGTTTGTTGAGCAGGATTTAGATGAATTTATTGCCGAGCACAGCAGGGAGGAAGCCACCGAGGCGCATTTTGCCCGGCTTAATACATTTGCGGAATATCTTAAATCGGGCAGCAGCTCTTTTGAGATGCAGTTAAAGCTGGAGCTTGACGGGAATGAAATTTATTTCGGAGTAAAGGGCGGCGTGTATTATAAGAATAAAAATATAGTTGCAGGAATAATGACTCCGAATAAGGATGCGGTAAGCTCTGCGTACTATCTTACACCTGCCGCAAGGGATGTGGGAACAGGTCTGTTTAACAAAAAGGCGGCAACCGAATATGCAATAGAGAAAATGCATGAAGCGCCTGGTAAGCTTATGTGGCTTGTAATTCTTGATATAGATGATTTTAAAAAAATAAATGATTCCTTCGGACATCTCTTCGGAGACAAGGTAATTCGCAAGGTGGCTGATACTATTCAGCTAAATGTCGGACATCGCGGAATCGTGGGAAGGTTCGGAGGGGATGAATTTTTTATATTCCTTGACGAGGTAGAGGACAGGCAGTCACTGAAAACTCTGCTGAAGACAATTGTTAAGGAATTCTTTACTGCATTTGACCCTCAATGCAATATTACGGTTTCTATAGGTGTGTGTCAATATCCTAAGGATGGCGAAAGCTTTGAGGAGCTGTTTGGCAAGGCGGATAAGGCTCTGTATATTGCAAAGGAAAAGGGTAAGAACCGCCATATAATATATGACGAAAAGCTTCACGGCGCATATGATAAGGACAGTATAAATGCACAGTCGGTTGCATTCATTGCGTCACGTGAAAAAAAGAGAGCGGGTCTGATTAATCTGGTGAGCAAAATGCATGAAAAGGGTGCAGGATATGTGGTAAATAATCCTGAGGTACAGAAGGAACTGCGTCTTCTGTTTGATTTGGATGGATTGACTATATATTCAGGCTATGGGGAAGAGGTATTGTGCAGAAGCGGCAGCTATGTGTGCAGCGCCTCGGACCGCGTAAGGCTGTTTGAGGACAAAAAATATGAGGCCTGCTTTGAAAAGGAGGATTTTATTGCAATATCCGGACCAAACGGACTTAAGGAAATAAGCGATGAAGTATATGCGGATGCTGTTAAGCAGGAAATAGGAGCATGTGTGCGCTGCATTGCCAGAAAAGAAGATAAACCGTTTGTTGAAATAGATTTCGATGTATTTAACAGCAAGCGGAAATGGTCGGAAAACGACATCGAAATGCTCGGACTGATAGGCTGCTGTCTCGGCAGGATGATTCGTGACGGGATGTAAGCATTAAAGCATAAGCTTGTCGAGAAAGGCCGCCATTTTGTCAAATTTATCGCGGTAAATTATATTGAGCAGGCTGTTGAGTCGTCTGAGACAGAGACAGAGCTGCTCATTTGTTATTAATTTGGACTCAAGGGCATCGGCAAGCTCATCTAAATCCACGACATTTACCCTTCCGTCGGGATAGATAATAACATCAGCAAGGAGGTCTGTGACGGTAAGCGTGTTATTCTCATTGTTTATACTGTAGTCTACAATATCGCAGTACCAATAAAGGAGGGAACCGTCCTCCCGGTAAAACTTGCTGACCTTGACTCCATCATTAAGGAAATAGCATGAGCAGCCGTGAGTAAAGCTGAGCTTGGGATTGAGCGTTTTCCATTTTGTAATTATGTGTGTGTCGGTACGGCTGACTATGATGTCGTCCTTCAACAGAATGCATTGGTCGGGGATAATGCGTTTCCTGAAAATCTGCAAATATTCCATGGCTCTGCTCCTTTGTAATTATGCTTGTAAAAATAGTACAGTAATGCGCGGGGTTAGTCAATGAAATTTTACGGACATTTTATATAAAATTTCTAAATTAGTGTGACTATTTTCCTAGACAAGCAGAAAAAATTTAAGTATAATTTAGTATAGTTTTATTCAGGTGTGTAAATTTGGTATTGTATTAATGAAGGTGCGCATGGGGTGACATGTCCGGAAGAGATAAAAAGCCGTTTGGCAAAAGCGTATACAAGGCACTGGCGATGATAATGCAGTTTGGGATAAATATGCTTGTCCCGATATGCCTTATGTCTGCGCTCGGACTCTTTCTGGACAAAAAGCTGGGAACCTCTTTTATAATGATAATATTCTTTTTTGCAGGCGCGGCAGCAGGCGCTCAGAACATTTACCGTATGGCGAAATCTGTTTTTGAAGAACCCGAGGATGCAACAAGTGACAGGAATGATG
>JAJQGF010000301.1 GCA_021200695.1 Lachnospiraceae bacterium | reverse complement strand
GCTTATATATACCCCTGCGGTCACAACTGCAAGCGCCAGCACCGCCGCGCCCGTTACTGCAACAATCCTGTCAAAGGAATTCATTCCAATAAATTTATTCCACAGCCCCGCAGGAAGATGCCCGTTTAACGCTTTATCCGAAGCTTCATAATATTCGTCCTCCCCAAGTCCGTCATCGTCATATTCAGACTCGTAGTATTCATCCTCCTCAGACTCGTCCCCGTCATATTCAGACTCGTAGTATTCATCCTCCTCAGGCTCGTCCTCATCAGGCTCGTCCTCATCATATTCAATTTCATCCCAGCTGAACCCGTCATCGTAATTATTCTCCCCCCCGGCATCATATTTACCTCTGCGGTTAAATAATCTAAACATAATAATCCCCATTTCCACAACGCGCACTGCTCGTATGCAGGCTTCACATAAATTTAACAATTACGTATAATTATAGCATTGCAGCCCGAACTGTTCAAGTAATTCTGTATTTCTTCATAATTTCTTAAAGGTTTTTAACAATCTATTATCTGGACTTTCCCTGGATATAATAGTACAATATACTTCCAAAAGCTTTTTACTACCAAAGTGTGAAAATAATTGTTAACGGCAACATGGAGGCTGATTTATGAAGAAAAACAAAAATTATAATTCTTATACAAATGCACGCAATCGACGAATACCGGATGTGGATGTAATTGATTTGGAAAATAATTCTGACGTAAACGACAATGCTGAAGAGGCATCTGATTACAAAGAAAAAAAGCGCCGTCTTCCCCGTTTTATCAACCTGCACACAGTATTCCTGCTTTCAATAATAATATTTGTCCTTGCTATTTTCTTTAAATTTAAAAACTGGGGAATTCACATTGACCAGGCTGAGCTGTTTAAGGACGGTGCAGGTGAATATGAGGATAATCTGGATTTGATTTTGCCTCTTACAGATGCCAACGGGCAAATTATCAGCAATGAAATATCATCAATCGTATTCTTCGGTAATGCACCCTTTGCCGATGACAGAGCCTCTGAAGACGGGATTGTCTCAATGACGGCCGCACAGACAGGTACTGAGGTTTATAACTGTTCAATATCAGGCAGCTATCTTTCCGCACAAAATTATGCCTTCGAAGCAGATACCGACCCACTTGACGCATACAGCTTCTATTGGCTTGTCACACTGATGACTACCGGCGCCAACTCGGACTATTTCAGCAGGGCAGAGGAGGTTCTGGGCGATGATACTCCGCAAGAAGCCGACGAGGTATACGAGCTGCTCACAACAGTTGATTTTAACACGGTTGATGCCGCGGTTATTATGTATGATGCTTCAGATTATCTTATCGGAAGATATATGTATAATGATGAAAATTATACAGACATTACCTGCTTTACCGGAAGCCTTGAAGCAGGAATAGAGCTGCTTAAGGAATACTATCCTGACATGAGAATAATCGTGCTCTCACCAACCTATGCATATGCTGTCGTGGACGGTAAATATGTGAGCAGCGATATATATTCCATAGGAAATCTTGATGTGCTCTCCACGTATGTCATAAAGGAATGTGAATCCGCGTCGAGACAGGGCGTAACATTTGTGGATAATCTCTACGGAACGGTCACCGAGGATAACGCAGACGAATACCTGTCGGATAATCTGCATTTGAACCCGGCAGGACGCAGTCTGGTTACAGAGCGGCTTATTTACGCAATTAACTACTATAACGAATAGGCCACATTAAATGCTCAAATCCGCAAGTGTATCTATATAAATTATATATCCGTCTATTTTTCCAAACTCTTCAAAATCGTAGGCAGCCAGGCTGCCTGCGATTTCCTTATCCTCTGAAAGAACAATATATACACAGGATTGGCTTCTCGCCTCTGATGCAAGCTCTGAAGCATCAGGCACATCACTCTCCATTATATTATAAAGCTCATTAAAATTGTTCCATCTGTCAACAATCATCTCCCTGCCATACGGCATGCATACCGTTCCCGAATATTGCCTTACATATTGGAGCAGCTCCGCAGGAAAAACTGCCGTAACCTCTCTTCCCTCCACCTCAATGGCATCACATATGTCAACAACGCTGTCCGGCACATGGTATACATTCTCGGCAGCATGAAAATTAGAATCCGAATATATAAGACTTCCTGACACAATCACCAATACGACAGCCACACCTGCAAAATATATTTTCTTTCTGCCGCAAAGCCTTCCGTAAATATCCGTCACGGTATATGCCGTCGTCACGGTTACCGGAAGCAGCCACAGCAGTCTGTAATATATCTCATCATCAAGCACTGAGTAGACAATACCGGCAAATGCAGGATTAAAGAATAATACAAGCGCCAAAACCGGCATATAGACAAGCATTACTCTTTTCTCCTTCTTTTTCTCAAAGACAAAAAGATATATCACAGAAAAAAGAAACCACACTGTAATAAGTCCCGTTCCCATATATTCACTAAAAAGCCTTAGAAGATTTTCAAGCATTTAAATCACCTTTTCCCATAAAACCTACCTCTGGTTTAATTTAAGCCTTCGTCTATTTAAGCGCCGCATACATAAGCGCATATACTGCACAGGGAATGCAGCACAATGCCATGTGTATCAGCACTCTCCACTTTTTATAGGTAAATGCCATGCATAGTCCACTGATTCCCACAAGCAGACAGCATATCAGAGCTCCGAGCGTGCTGCACAGACACCCCGCAGACAGCACTGCCGCAAGCAAAAGCCATGTGCTTGCCGAAATCCTTCTCATCTCACCCAAATGCCCCGCTATAACAAGCATCAGCCATATAAGCATTGGAATAATTATATTTCCGAGAGCCGCCTTTCCCTGCCTGCTTCTGGCTATCATAAAATTCTCGGCCGTATAATGGGAATAGTTTCCAAACAGCACCAATATTTCAGTAAAAATCAGGAAAAGGGGAATATTATCTTTCTTTACAAGTCTTGTGGCCATCAAATAAAATACCGCATAGGTCATTGCAATCAATGCTATCGGTAAAGCGGTATGAGCCACCGCTGCAGCCTTTATGCCGGAAACCTCCGAAAGGTATGATATCCATATGGGAAACGGCGCAAGCCCATGCCTTGCATCAAGGTCGGTAGAGCCTCCCGTATACGGAAGCTTTCTGTACATTGTTCCCGCATTGTTTGTTATGGTGCTGACCGCCACATAAAAAGCGTCATCTCCGTCACTATATGTCATTACTGCCGACAAAATCAGCTGAAGCAGTAAAAGGACTGCAAAAACGCTCCATAACACCTTTACAGACAGACTGTATTTTATCTGCAGCCTCTGCCTCTTTATTTTCATACGCCTTGACCTGTACACTGCAAGCGATGCAATAAGTGTCACCGCCACTATAAGCGTATATGTGCGCACGAAATAAACAAAATCTATCTCCAGCAAAACAAAGGGGACACAGCTTATCTGAAACAATGTCCACAAAAGCATTTGCCCGCAAATCCACATAAGCGGAGGTTTGGCAGCCTTTTCATCAACACAGGCAAAAAATACGCCTGCCGCTGTCGGTATAAGCAGTTCCCACAATATCAGTTGAAATATTCCAATTATAATCATATCTCTTATTCCCCGTAATATATCTGACGGCAGTCAAAAATCAGCGTTTTGCAAACATCATAACGGTATCCGACGTCAGCTCTCCGGTGCTGTACAAAAGCTCTGCCCTCCCAAAGCCATACTTCTCCTCCATGACATTTTCCACATCGTTAACAGAGACCCCATATTTCACAAGCACCACAACCCTTTCCAGCTCTGTAATGCTCTCCGTATCGCTGCGCCCGTTAAGCTCGTCAAGCGTCACAAGCAATGTTTTTTCGTAATCGGTAAATTCCACCAGATTTTCATAATAGCCTACTCCGGCATAAACGCATATGCATGCACTGTCTGCATTTTCCTCAGCAACCTCAAGCTGCCCGCTGTATCCTGTGTATAAATAGTCGCCGTCATAATTACACGTTTCCATCGCCTGAAGCAGCACGAGCAGAACTGCCACTGCCGTACCGCATCGCTTTGCGTGTCTGCATATAAGAAAAATTATCAGTATAAGTGAAAAAAGCACAAATGGAAATATCGGCATCATATATCTGTCCACTCTGTACGGCGCCATTCTCGCCGCGAGAAAAAAATACACAACAGGAGGTACAAAAAGCATCCAAAGCAGTGCGGAGGATTTCTTATCAACGCAATCCCTTATAAAAAGCAAACCGGCCACAGACAATATAACCGCAACTGCGAACAGCACTCCCACCCTGTAGCCTCCACAGCTCTCAATAACAATTTCCGCAAATTCCGCAAGCCTTTCACCGTATCCGCTGATACCCTGCGCCAGATTACCCAGAGCCTCCACGCCTCTTCCGCTTGAAAACACATCTGATACCGCAAAAGGAAATGCTATAAGCCCGACAGCTGCCGAAATCAGCATCGTCCTGATGTATACAAACAAATCGCGGTATCTTTTTGAGCGCAAAATCAATATCATTGTGACAAGAGCCAGCGCAAAACAATAAAAAAGGAAAAAATACTGAGTAAGAAATCCCAGCACAGTCACCATAACCAGCAGCTTATTATGACTGCCGAAATCTCCCTCGTACCACTTTTTAACATGAATATAAAAATATGCAATACAGAAAAATGTAACAAGCGCATACATGCGTATAAGCAGCACAGTGGCAACCGCACCCGCAGACAGCCCATAGAAAAGTGCAGCGGTAAGCTTAAATTCACGGCATTCATCTATTGCAAATGCACGCGCATATATTTCTCCCAGCTTCATAATAAGAACAAGTATTCCCGCTGCCGCAGCAAGGTTGACTGAGCAGCCCATAACAGGTGTTATACTGCCTTTAAATATTGATGATACCGTGTGCAGAAGCATAAAATGCAAAGGCGGGTGGTTGTCATCCTTAACATTAAAGTAGACCGAGAAATAATTAAAGTCATCCTCCTCTCCCACGGTTATATAGTCAATAAACTGCTGCCTGTCTATCCATACCGGCTCGTCATATACATCTGCCGTATATGAAAGCATTTTGCTGCTTCCTCTATTGGCAATCACATCCTTTATGGTTTCTGCAATATTTTTCCATGTCTCTGCCGCTGACCCGCCCCTGATTTCATTAACAACAAATTTCTCCAGACGTCCTACCGGCTGCGTGGGAACAATCCACGGAGTAAACTCCGCATTGGCAAGCTCAAAGCTAAGCAGCTCATCCATATGGTAACCCTCCTTGCAAAGGACAAATCCTCCAAGCACAAGCAGGCACAAAATGAGTGCAAGAAGCTCCGGAAGGTATTTAATTATTTTTAGCTTGTGTTTTTTTTCTTCTCCCATGCTTCCTCCAATATTGCCGCTTTTACTGCAGTCCATACAGATAAATTCTATAGTAGCTCTCCTGAGTCTCAAAAGGCTCTTCACTAAGAAGCGTAAGCCCGCATTCCTGCGCATTTGCGATATAGGCTGCGGATATAATATATTCTCCTCCCATGCTTCTGAGCGCATCTGTGTCTATTGAATATTCCTGAAAATAAAAACCGCCCTTTTCAATAGTATAATACCCCGGACATTCCGCGCTGAATAAATAACACCTGTTTCCCCAGCCGTCAAAATATTCACTAAGATAATCACTTTTATCAAGCTCAGAGGCAATAATCTGCCTGAAGCGGTGCTTATACTCAAGAGAATAATTATTTGAATATCCGTCAAGGCAGTAAAAGCCGTGATACAGCGCCGCCGCCGGGTCAATGCCCAGACTCACCACACGGTACTCCTCCTTCTGCCTGCCTGTAAGCTCAGTTATAAACTCGTCCACCTTATCCAATACACCCACCGCATAATAATCATTAAAGCTTATGGCACCGTACTCAGGATTTATCATCTTCTGAAGGTTTGGCTTTAAACTGCTCCCAAGCAGCACCCTCCCTCCGCATACAGCCAGCATCACAGCCACCGGCAGAAATGCCGCCGCACCGGCTTCAATGAGCAGTGCAAGACTGCAGGCAAAAGCCAGATACCACAGACACGGAGACATCCATAAAAATCTGTCCATCTGAAATGCTCCCAATG
This sequence comes from Lachnospiraceae bacterium, assembly GCA_021200695.1. GTDB lineage: Bacteria > Bacillota > Clostridia > Lachnospirales > Lachnospiraceae > Acetatifactor. The sequence goes on along the minus strand of JAJQGF010000301.1, from coordinate 29,690 downwards.
CTCCGAAATTACTCCTGAGCATCACTCCAAGCTCTCCGTTCCAGAGTGCCGTAATAAGAGCAAAGCATGCATTTACCGCAACGCAGATGTACATTACCTTTAATATCCTCATGTTCTTAATTCTTGCCCGCACATAAGGCAAAAGGCAGCATACCGCCTCCAAAAGTATAAGCCAGGTAAAATACCTGTGAAAATCCCCGCTGTGCTCTCCTCCGTTTATAAATGCGCTTACAAAGCCTCCAACATATGTATCAGCAAGCAATGTGTACTCTGTCTTATGTGATACATACGTGTCGGAAATCCCAAGAGTCTGCATAATAAGCGAGATATTTTCAACAATATACACAATCAGCATACAGAGCCACACCACCGCCATAATGCGGCAGGTTCCCTTTTGTCTATTTATAAGCAGGATAAGCATCCACACCGCCATACTGCCAAGTACCGCAAAGCCCACCAGCACAAGCGAGGAATTAAGCGCATAGACAACTCCATATATAATCGCGGGAATGACGGCATCCTTAGTCTTCTTTTTCGCCGCGTACAGTAACGTCCATATCAGCATGGGAATTCCATATTGTGAAAGTCCATAGACCGGCAGAAATGGCAGATAGCCATATATTACTCCGACGGCAGCGGCAATAATGGAGCGTCCCGTAGCATATTTCACCAGACCATACATCCCGACATATCCTATAATGCTTCCAAAAAGCTGCATGACCACAAGAGCCGCAAATGGGCTCATAGCCTTAAAAATAAGGAGTGCGGCAGGCGCCGGAACGGTCAGTGCCGTCTTATACACTCCGCCCATAAACTCAGGCAGAGTATCCCCTCCAAACAAATGCTTTGCCTGCAGTATATATGCTATCAGTTCTCCGTCAAGCTGGTCGTGATACACAAAAACAGAGTCCTGACCAAGCAGTATATACGGCAGCGCCATGAAAAGAACCGCTGCAAGCCCGGCAGTAAACACAAGTCTATTCAGTTTTTCGCCATCTGCATGCTTAATTTTATTCAAAATCTGCCTCACCTCTATAAGCCTGTCCGAATATGGGAAACTGAATAAATATTATCCAGAGTGCCGTTATAATCAAAGTCCTTTTATAATCCATTATTCCCGCGCCCATAAGAGCATATCTTACGCACATACATGCAGGAGCGACTGATAGGGCGGCAGCCACAGCTGCGTGTTTTCTTATCATTTTGTCTGCCGCCGCGAAGACAGCACATACAGCGGCAATTACAAGTGCGGCAATAAACCAATCCAAAAAGAAATTGACATAATACTTCGTAAGCCTCGGAGCAGTACGCTTCATCATGTCATAGTTTCTGGCGGTAAGCGACATATAGCCAAGACCGGAAAGCTGTCGTCTGATTATTACCGGAGATATGGCATATCCTGCAATATCCCACAGTGTTTCATGTATTATATCAGTTCTGTAGCTCTGCCATGCAGTGCTTATCGTACTAAGATAAAATTCATTTGCGCTGCCACCGTACCTTTCGTCTATATACGGCTCCACTTCAAGGGTAATATTGTCAGCATAGTATGCTGCGCTGTACCTTACCTCCCATGCAAGTCCATCCACAAGCTCATCGGTCCAGGTGTCCCAATCCCAAAGCACTGTTGTGAGACAGGTCCTGCTAAACAGGCCCTTAATCAGATTGGGATTCTTCTCCTCATATATTCCTCTGCTCTCGCAGACGCCATAGACAGCGGACAGCATGCCAAGCACAACGGCTGCCGCCGCTGCCTTATACGCAGCCCTCTTCAACCCTGTTATCCTTTCTTTTGATGAAGGGCCAGCTGCCGCCCTGAAAAATTGCGCCGCTGTTGCAATTACTGTCGGAAGCGCGCCAAAGAGCAGATATTCATGCAGCAAAAGCGCCGAAAGCGCCCATAATATCAGCAGCTTTACAATGTCCTGAACCGACAGCCGCTTTTTTACAAAAATAGTTTTTATTACTATTCCCAGCTCCGTCAGCAGAAGCGAGCCTGTAAGCGAATATGGCAGAAGCGCCATAACACATTGCATTACCGGCACCGCCGTTGCCACAGCCATAGCCGACCAAAGCCTGAATAATCTGCTGTGTGCTGCTCTCCTGCCTGCATTCCACGTTGCACCTGTGCCATCGGAGAAAAAAACTGCCAATATAACTCCCTCAAAGAAATAGACCGAATAAAGGCAAAGCCCCGCCTGAAAAATATATACAAAACAATAATAGGGGACAGGAAATATCCTTCCCATCCCCTTTGCAATCATAAGAACGGCAGGATAAAGCAGACTGTCAGCCTCTTCAAATTGCTGACAATGCGCAAAATTGACTGCCATCCAGACTATTCCGAAAATAATCTGAACAGTAAAGCCCATGAAGAGAATTCTTCCCGCCACGGCAATAATATGTTTTGTAAGCTTTCGCATACCTGATTCCGCATTCTTCATTAATCTGTCCGAGCCACCTGCTAAAATTATTTATAGAATTCCTTTACCTTATCGCAAATATAATCCACATCTTCAGGCTTCAGCCCATAATACATGGGAAGACGCGCCAATCTCTCACTCTCCCTCGTCGTATACCTGTCCTCTCCGTGAAAACGACCGAATTTCTTTCCCGCCGGTGCGGTATGCAGCGGTATATAATGAAATACCGAAAGAATATCGTTGGCTTTGAGGAAATTAATCAGAGCTGTTCTCTCCTCCATATCTGCGGCTTTTATGTAAAACATATGCGCATTGTGTACACAGCCCTCGGGAACCGTGGGAAGCTCAAGGTGTCCACTCTCCATAAGTGGTGTAAGGTTTTCATAATAACGGCTCCAGCACTCAATCCGCGCTGAATTTATCTCCTCTGCAATCTCAAGCTGTGCGTAAAGATATGCGGCATTCAAATCGCTTGGAAGATATGACGAGCCGTAATTCACCCATGTATACTTATCTATCTGCCCTCTGAAATATTTACTTCTGTTTGTACCTTTTTCGCGTATAATTTCAGCATTTTCAATATCCTCCTCATTCCTTATAAGCAGCGCGCCACCCTCTCCCATGCTGTAATTTTTAGTCTCATGGAAGCTGTAACATCCAAAGTCGCCGATTGTTCCCAATGATCTGCCCTTGTAAGCTGACATAACTCCCTGCGCCGCATCCTCAATAACCTTAAGCTTATGTCTTGCGGCAATATCCATAATTGTATCCATCTCACAGGCAATTCCCGCATAATGCACAGGCACAATAGCTCTTGTCCTGTCCGTTACCGCGGCCTCAATCAGCTTTTCATCAATATTCATTGTGTCGGGACGTATATCAACGAAGACAGGAATTGCACCTCTCAGCACAAAGGCATCCGCCGTAGACACAAAGGTATATGCCGGCATGATGACCTCATCCCCCTCGCTGATGTCCGCAAGAAGCGCCGCAAGCTCAGTTGCATGTGTGCAGGATGTGGTTAAAAGGCATTTTGCAGTGCCTGTTCTTTTCTCAAACCATTCATTGCATTTAACGGTATATGCGCCGTCTCCGCATATCTTCTGGTTTACCACACATTCCTTAATATATTCCATTGACTTTTCTGCATATGGTGGGACGTTAAAATTGTACTTCATCTCAGGTTTTCCTTTCTATATTTGTGCCCTGTCGCTTTTTCCAGACACCCTTTACGGCCTCCGGAACATTTTCCGTGGTACGGCTGATGATATATCGAGGACGCCCTTTGACCTCCTCATATATCCTGCCGATATAATGACCTATTATACCGAGGCTAATCATCAAAAAGCCTCCTATTATCAAAATCAAAAGTATAACTGTTGTAAAGCCCTCCACGGCAGTTCCGCTGCAATATTTTACCAATGTCTGCACGGCAAGAATAAAGCTGAAAAATATCGATACAAATCCCATTATTGTAACAGCTTGAAGCGGAAGCGTGCTGAATGAGGTTGCATTGGTTATGGCATATTTCATAAGACTTACGAACGACCACTTGCTCCTGCCATACTGACGCTCCTGCACCTCATAATATACGCTTTCCGTCCTGAAACCCGCCCAGAAGGTCAGCGCCCTGAAAAATGTATTTCTCTCCGGCAGCTCAAGCAGTACCCTGACCACCTTTCTGTCAAGGAGCTTATAATCCGAGGAGGAATTCATGTCCATCTTTATAAAAGCGCTCATTATTTTATAAAAAAGTCCTGCAAATGCCTTGTGAAGCAGCCCCTCCCTGCCTCTTCCAATCTTAATGCCCTCCACCACCTCGGCGCCGTTCCGCCAAAGTCTCCACATTTCAGGAATAACCTCAGGAGGATGCTGCAAATCACAGTCCATAACAATAACCGCATCCCCTTCAGTAAGCTCAAGCCCTGCAAATATGCCTGCCTCCTTGCCAAAATTTCTTGAAAATTCGGCGCCCTTTATCCGCGGGTTTTCCGCAGCCGCGTTTACTATCTGTTCAAAGGTATTATCGCTTGAGCCATCGCTGATAAACACAAGCTCATAGTCTATATTGTTCTGCTCAAGCAGCGATGATAGTCTGTCAGCAGTGATTGCTATATTCTGTTCCTCATTGTATGCGGGAAGCACAATCGACAATAATGCCATATTTTCTCTCCAAATAAGCTTTATATAAATCTAATCCCTGCCGGTATTCTCCGTTTTGACACACAGAACACCGTCTATAATTTTTACCGAGGTTTCTCCCGGAAAGCTTTCCATCTCAATATACTCCTCCGAGTAATAAATATCTGAAACCTCCTCCGGCTCAAGAAAATTAAGTGTCGCACCAAGATAATTTTTTATAAATTCCTGATAATTTGAGCCGGTATACAAAAGGTAGTCTCCGCTCAGTCCAATCATTCCCGAGGTTACATCCCCGGTTATATCTGTCTCGGGATAAGGTACATATCCCACAACACCCACAATGGCTATGGGAATTCCCTGATAATACCCTTCCGTCTGTTCAATACGGTCTAAAAGCCTGATACAGTATGCATAGGTTTTTTCATAGCGCTTCTGTAAATTAGAATACCCTATATTATCCGTTACGGCATAACAGAATAGCATCACCGCAGCTGATACAGCCGCACCCCATGCCGCAAATACCCTTAAACGGGCTTTAACGCCGGCACCATACCTGTATATAAACGCAAGCATAAGCACAGGATATAGTATATATTGGTATCTCATCAGCAAATGATATGTCACATTCGGAGAAATAATAAGTATTATATTAGTTGCAACCGGAAGCCCTGACACCAATAAAACCATTATAACGAAAAATACCGGATTCTTCCACCATTTTCTCTCAAAACACATCCCGAGCAGCACCAGCAATGACAGAGCTGTCAGTACCAGCAGCGCCACAGTTGAATAAACACTGTGGAAAAGCACATTTCCCTTTACGATAAACGATACAAAGTCCTTATAAATATATATTAGCGTACTCCCTATACCCTCTCCGATACCTATGGAGTCCATTCCGCTTATGCCCTGATATCCGGCAAGCTCTTTTCCCTCTATCTTCAATAACACCTGAAGAATGATATAATACAAAGCCACACCGGTGATTCCCATATACAAATAATTAAATATTGATTTAATTTTATCCCTCACATTTCCACCGTCTATAAGTATTACAATAACAGAATAAATGCTGAGTATTATGGCAAACGGAAGATATGCCTGATAAATTCCCATGCTGAGGGCAAGGCTTATTCCGCCCCATATGAAGCCCTTAGAGGTCTTCCTGACTAAAAGCACGGAAAGCACCGAAAGAAACAGCCCCATCATATATCCGTCCATTGTAAAAACATAGGCAAATGTTGACGCCAGCGCGGGAAAGGACACCAAAAGACCAGAGAGCAGTATTATAACGAGACTGTCCTCTATTTCAAGCAGCTCTGTGAGTGCCGCACATGTGGCCGCCAGAAATAAAAGCCCTATCAGCCCTATCAGCCACGGAATTGTATAATACGATGAAAAGCCGCATGCCACCGTCAGAAAAAAGCGGCCCGACGTAATCATATTCTGGTCAAAATACATGCTGTCCAGACCGTCATGGTTCGGAATATCCGATATAAGCACCGGCATATGTATCAGCAATCCAAATATGAGCGCAGCAAAAAAAGCGGTTCTCCATTGAGGTTTTATTCTTCTTTTTAAATAAGTTAAAAATTCTGTCGGCATGTTGTCCTCTCTTATACATTGCTTCAGGCAGCTGCAGCCGCCTATTCTATAGCCCTGCACAAGGCATCAGCTATCATACGGCGCCCAAGCTCATTGGGATGCAGTCCGTCATTTGTGTATAGCTCCCAATCCTCCCAATTATCATGGCTGTAAAAATCATGGTAAATATCAACTATTTCAATTCCCAATTCCTCCGCCAGCCCGTATTCCTTTTCAACATATTCGCAGAGCAGTCCTCCTCCGGGATTGTATTCCTCACAGGTAAGCTGCTCATCCCGATACCAGCTGAAGGTAGGCGTGACCAAAATTATTCTTACATCAGGATTAACCGCCCTCAGATTTTCAACCGAGCTTCTCAGTGCCCCCGCAAAGGTGTGCGTGTCATATGGAGCGTCCTCATTGTCAAGGCTTACCGCACCATGATAGTCATTAAGCCCCTGTCCGATAAAAACAATATCCACGCAGGTAAAATCTATCGCTGAAAGCCCTTTTATGGTCTCATCAAAATAATCCGTTGCGCTCTCTCTGATACGCGCATTTAACTGTACGCTGAAATCGTCCGCATAGACTGCCTGTGACAATCCCGCCATATTAAGACAGTCCTTTGTATATGCAAGCCTTTTATCCGTCTCAGTGTAGCTCATGCAGGTACCGCCCAATGCGGCATTAAATACCGGCTCTGAAAGGGCGCTGCTCATAATGGCTGTGACAGAGGTTTCTTCTCTGTATTCACCTATTATACTGTCTCCAAATACCACTATTCTGTAATCTATGTTCTTCTGGGTCTTTGGGAGAATAAAATAATTTCTGAAAAGCACAGCGCCAATCATGAGAAAAATCACAAATGCAGCAGCCCAATATAAAATTGTTTTCCCGCCATGCACCGCTTTCATACTAATCCATATATCCCTTCAGCCAATCTCTTTGCGCCCTTACCGTCCACCAGACCGCGTTCTTTTAAATAACACATGTTTCTTACATTCACATCCCCGGTGACAGTATTAAATAAATTCTCTATATTTTTAATAACCTCTTTTGCATTTTCATAATATCTGCCGCCATACCCGGCAATCCCCTTCTTATCCATGTATTCGGTAAGCAAATTCTGGTTTGCCGCATAGGAAAAACATATAAACGGAACTCCCACTGCGGCAAGCTCATATACTGTGGTCCCACCCGCGGTTATCGCGACATCGCAGCGCTTCATCATAGCCGCCATATCCTCAACATTCGCATGAACATGTATCCACGGATATTTTTCCGACAGTCTTTCCATTTTTAAAAAATAAGGATTAAACCGTCCTATTATTAAATGATAATTTAACTTTCTTGTATTTTCACAAATGTCCTCCATATCTGAACAGCCATTCAGCCCCGCAAGAATTTTCCCCGCGGCATTATCGTAATCCCCTCCGCCGGTGGTTATAAGCACATCCTCCACTCTGTCTCTGACCAAATAATCACAGACTGCAAACTGCTCTCTGATTGGAATATATTTATCTCCGACAAAAAGCTTCGTTCCTGTACCCTGATACAGCTCTTCATATACAGCAGTATCTGCAAAGGCATTATAATTGACAACCGCGTCCACAGGAAATGCCCTCTCCTGCAGGTCATCAATAAGCACTGTTTTTCCAAGCGTTCTCATTTTCTGAAGATATTCATCCGTGACAAAATAGCTGTCTATTAAAATAACATTTGTATTTTTATTCTCCGGAGAAATGTTCTCATATATCTCCGGAAATTCAGATGCCATATGTCTGTAATCAGTGCCAAGCACCGCCGCCTCATATCCGTTATTCCTTACGAGCCCGGCAGAAGCCTCGTCCGCACAGATAAACGCTACGTCCCCCCTGTCTCCGGTTATCTTAATAAGCTCATATGCAATAGTGAGACATCTCATCAGATGTCCCGCACCCATTTGCTCGTTTCCGTCGGCGCGAATCCAAAACATCTTTTCTCCCATCATCCAAAATCCACAAGCTCCCAGCTCATCGGAGTCCCAAGCTTTGCATCTCTGGCAATTTTCCTGCCCAGAAGCTCATCATAATATTTTGTGTGCAGACCGTCAGCGGGTCGGACTGAACGGAGATTCTCAGGAGTAAATATCTCCCCCGCCTTCATATCCTTAGCTATAAAAAGCGAGCGTGAATGCTCCCTCTCCGCACGCTGCCCTTCTGTTAAATCATACGTTACCTTTCCCACGGCCTTCTCTATCTTGCGTATATTGTCTACCATCTCCCCAAACTCCTCGGGCTCCATTGAAAAGGCTGCGTCGGCGCCGCCGTCAGCCCTCCTTAAAGTGAGGTGCTTCTCAACAACCTTTGCTCCAAGCGCCACACCCGCACCTGCAACGGCGCTTCCCATTGTATGGTCGGACAATCCTACAACACAATCAAATATTTCCTTCATGGACGGAATTGTCTTAAGATTGATATCCTCATATGGAGCAGGATATGCAGAGGTACATTTTAACAGTATTACATTCTCATTCCCCGCCTCCCTGCAGGTTCTGAGCGCCAGCTCAATATCGGACATATACGCTATGCCTGTGGACATTATAATAGGCTTTCCGGTAAGCGCAAGTCTTTTAATAAAGGGAATGTCCGTTATCTCAAACGATGCCACCTTATATGCAGGCACCTCCATCTCTTCAAGGAAATCAATGCTTGTAAAATCAAACGGCGATGAAAAGAATATCAGACCCATTGCCTCCGCCTTTTTCTTAAGCTCAGGCTGCCATTCCCACGGAGTATATGCGGTCTGATACAGCTTGTGAAGGGTCGTTCCGTCCCATATAGTACCCTGTGTTATCTGAAAGCAGGCATCATCACAGTCAAGCGTTATAGTGTCAGGCGTATAGGTCTGTATCTTAATCGCGTCCGCACCTGCATCCTTTGCAGCCTCCATAATCTTAACAGCACGGTCAAAATCAAAAAGATGGTTTGCCGACATTTCCGCAATAATAAAGGCAGGCGCAGCTTCACTTATGATTCTGTCCGATATTTTTATCTCTTTATTCATTATTACCACTATCCTCCATGACAAAGTTTATTTTTTCATACCTTTTGCCGTCCCTTATCCCTCTCCAATTCTCGGATGTCATTCTCATAAAGGTTACGTCGTAATACACACCGTCCTTCAAAACATGGTTCTTTTTTTCCTCAACCGTCTCACAGCCGCACAGCACATGAAGCGCTATAACGCCCTGATTTAATGTAAATACATCGCTGTAAACGGCATTCCTTCCAAGTATTCCAAAAGCATAATCATACATGCTCATCTCAAGAGAAAGCGCAGCTTTCATGCTGCGAAGCTTTTTTTCTCCAACATAATATGCCCATCCGAGCCTGCCATCAGGAGAGTTAAGCCCGGTAAGGTTAATGACTCCCGCAGGCTGTCCTTCTATCTGAATAAGCCAATATTCCACATCCGTATTATCATTTATGGATTTTAACCATTCTTTTTGTCCTTCAGGCGTAAGTCTTGGATTTGTGTTCATATATCTGGTTATATCCTCGTCCATACGCCATCTCATTATATTTTCGAGGTCGTCCTCGCGTATTCTTCTGAGTGTTACGCTCATAAATCCCCTTTTCCGCGCTATGCGCTTAAGGTATTATTGTATACCTGCTTTTTCGAGAAGCTCCCTTACGCTCGTTATCTCTACAGCCTCATCAAGCGGTATGGAAATTCCAAGCTTATCCTCAAGCTCTCCTATAATCATGACATGAGCCAGAGAATCCCATTCCTCAATATCACAGGCCTCGGTATCAATCGTTATGGTACCCTCCGGAACCTTTAAAATCTCCTCAATAAGCGCAAGAATTTTTTCAGTCATATTAATCCTCATTTCTTATATGATATTTACATAATACACCCTTTTGGGTGCTTTGGCTATTTCTATTTCATATTCTGCTCCGCCGTCACTCAGCTCTCTGTTTTTCTTATAACCCAATTCATCATATAAACCGGCAACCGGTGCATTCTTTGCCGTTGGTATATATATACCCTTTAATCGCAAAAAGCCCTCCTCCGACAGTCTTCTCTCCACATCCGTAATTATAGCATGCTCTATGTGCCTGCCCATAACACGGCAGCTCATGGCAAACTCCTCGATAACAGGCGCCTCCCCGGAGACATCTGCAATCAGTGCGGCAACCTGTCCGTTGTCGCCGAATTTGTCCGTCACGCGGTATAAAAACGTCCTCTTTGAAGCGCTTTCAAAAATTTCCGACAGCTCACCTGAATTATATCTCCTTGTAGTCAGATTAAACTGATTAGTCTTGTTTACAAGCTGTAAAAACCTGTCCGCACTCGCCGCGGGCTTCTCCCGTATCAGCGACATTTCAAGACCCTTAAGATAGTCGTCAAAGCTCTCCGCCTTTTCGAGAAGCTCTCTTCTCTCTGTATTCTGGGCATACTGCCTCGTCTTGTTCATGTCCTCTGCCGTTACAAAAGCCTTCTCAAAAAAAGTATGATAAATTTCCAGCATTGCATCCGCCAGCGCCTCAGGCCTGTCAGGGAAATCAGGCACTGCCACCTCAGGCAGCATAGCCTTTATAAGGCTGCGCTCAGAAGGACTGTCGTCAAAAAAGACTGCCGAATCCACACCTATATTCAGCTCGGCGCATGCCTCAGCAATATTTTTATCCTTTGATTCCCAATTTATTTTCTTAACCGCGAAGGCATCCGGGCGCAATACCATGTGAGGATGCTTTTCGATAATATCCATCGCATCCTCTTTATTATTTTTTGAGACAATTCCAAGAAGCACTCCCTCCCTCTGCATCTGCAGCAAAACACGCTGCAGGTTCTTATATGCAAGCCCCGAATGCTCATCTGACAAATTTATTGGCGTAATGTCGTTTTCTCCGGCAAGTCCTCCCCAGAGGGTATTATCCAAATCGAGAAACAAAATCTTCTTCGGAATCCTTTCCTCAAGCTCCGCCTTGTGTACAATCAGGGAACACAGCCTTTTCTGGGCATCATTGCTTAAAAGTATTTTTCCCATATACCACATCTTGCAGGAAAAGGCGTTTTCCTCACCCATTTTCCTTATCATTCCGGCATACGGCAGGACCCTTACATTGTCATGCTTTAAAAGCAGCCTGTCCAGACATTCCATCCATATGTTTTCCAGCCTGCGCTTTATCCCGTAATCTCCTGAAGCCTCAAAGCCATATCCCCACAGATATGCGTCAGAAACATAATATACCGTTTCAGGTCTCAGCGCCCCCGAGAACTGATTGAACCAGACCCTAACTCTCTCAGCTGCAACATCAATCCCTGTCTCTCCTCCTGTAATTTCCGACAAATCCATAAGCATAAAAGTAATGCGCGGATTAAACGCATAATAAGATGAGTCTGTATCGTACAAAAGACCGAGCTCATTGCCGTAACCCTCAGGCTCATATACCTCCATATCAGTCTCTTTTCCCAACAGACGTATCAGCACATTCATATTTACATTTGAAAGCACCGCTATTTTCAACCCTTTACCTCTCCTTCTGTTCTTTAACCTCATTGCCTGCTTTTGCCGGTTCTCCCGTGCATGCTTTGGTATTTTATCTCCGCTATCTCCCAATCTGTCTGATTATCTATATCCTGAACCTCCATCTCTGAAATTACCATTGGAAGTATATTTCCAACCATCAGCTTACGGTTAATTTTAAATGCCTCTGTCCTGAAAACATAAAATTGTCCTACGTCATGATAATGAGGCTCCAGGTCCTGCGAACGGCTGTCCAGATACTCAGGATATTCAAATACAAGTCTCTCATCCCTTATCACCATCGCTCTCTGAGTGGGATAAGAGAATGCCACCACGGGTATAAGAGTGTCGGCATCCCCCGCAAGCAGACTGTCAACTGCCTTTTTAAGCCTGTCAGATGTCACAAAGGGAGCTGTGGGGTATATACAGCAGCCAAGCTCATAATGCTCTCCCCGCCTTTCATATTCCTCCAGCACCTCAAGCAGCACATCATTGGTAGTTGCAAAATCACCCGACGTCTCCCTGCTTCTGTAAAAGGGCACATCAGCACCGTATTTTTCAGCAATCCGCGCAATATCCTTATCATCAGTAGACACCATCACCGTATCAAATATCCCCGATTTAAGCGCAGCCTCTATCGAATATGCGATAATAGGTCTGCCGCAGAATTCCTTTATGTTTTTCCCCGGTATTCTCCTGCTTCCGCCCCTGGCGGTAATAATTGCTATTGTCCTCATTTCAAACCTCCCTTTCGGCGCGCGTGCAGAAATCCCAGCAATATAAGCGCAGCTCCAGTCAGCACACTCAGAGCCTCTGCCGCATGCCAATACCACATACCCGAGAATTTAACGGAAATATTTCCCTCAAAGCCCTCCGGCAGACTAACCCTCACATCATAGTTTTCACCTGAGGATACGTTAAGCATTTCTCCCGTATCCGTGTTTTCGGCGGAATATCCTTTATAATACAAAAGGGGAAAATCAATATAGCCCTCCTCACTGCTGACGGCATATACCTGAATGCTCAGACCCTCTTTAATATATCCTGATATGTCAACTCCCTCGGACACCTCAGGAGAATGATAACTCATATGAGAGATATCCGCCCCCTCAGGCAGATATTCCGCGCCAAGCACCGCTGAGTATCCAATATTCTGTGAGGTGTATATTCTAAAAAATTCACCTCTTGTAAGCAGCAGGTCATTTACCTGGTAATCTGTAAATATCACACTCACAACGGTGATTAGCACAAGCGCCGTTTTGCCGCTCATAAACATACCCGTCTCAGATGATGTCTCCGTTTTAAGCCTCACACCATCCTCAAGCAGCCATTTACCCGCGATGCATGCCAAAGCAACGGCAAATATTGTTACCGCCACGGTAATTCTTGTCGGGAACTGAAGCGAGCCGACCATCGTTGCAAGGATACCTCCAAGTCCGCTTATTCTGTCCCACGGAAAAAGATTTGTACTCATAAAAAGCGCGATACAGCACAATACAAATATTACATCTCCCGCACCAAGCTCAGCCCTGCGTTCTGAAGAAAGCTCTCCTCTTTTGCGTTTTTTTCCCATATGGGCTCTCATAATTGCCCATGCTCCGATACATAGCAGAAGCGCCGCACCCATTCCTATCGGTTCAGTGTCAAGCATTCCCGTCTCGTTAAAGCGTGACGAGGAGCCTGCTGCCTGAAGAGTATAAAATATCTGAGCCGGATAAATCCCCCTCCCCTGAATCAACACATTTGCATTATGTCCGAAATAATATGAGTCTGAGAGCAGCAAATCAAGAAAAGGCACTATAAACCAGGCATTTACCACAGCAGTTATTACAACTACCAATGCAAGCACAGTCAGGGTTCTTCTTCTAAAGGTTTTCCTCCAGAGCAAAAAACACATAAGGACAACAAATCCGCCTGCAAGCTCGCAGCTCAGGGTGTGCGACTGAATGATTCCGGAAAAGCCTGCTACAGGTATCACCCAATTCCACATATAACCCTTTTCTTCCGTGTCCTCAGTATATATCTTATAGAAGCCCCACACCAGAAGCGGAAGAAAAATCATTGCAGTGTACTCGCCGACTGCCGCGCGGTTATAAATGTTGTAAATGCGATATGGTGCAAGCGTGTAAAGCGCGCAGCCAAACATTCCTATATATTTGCTCTTAAAGCACCTTGAAAAGCTTATATATGCAACTATGGCTGTCGCAAGATTAACCGCCGCCACATAAATTCTATAGGCGCTGTCCAGATTAAAGCCTATTATCCGCATAAGCGCGGGAAGCGCTAAAAATGTATCACCATAAAAGAAATTGCTGGCATAACCATGCCCTGCAAGCCACGCCGAGTGCATTCTCGTAAAAAGCTCTCCGTTTAAAATGCTCTGCGTAAGCGCCTCTATCCGCATCAGATGATATATAAGGTCCGCACCTACCATATTATAATCGACAAGTATGGGAAGCGAAGATAGAAATGCAAGCGCGGGAATTCCAAAAAATACTAGCTGTTTTTCGTGGGAAAGCCCCTCTCTCCGATTATAGCTCCAAAGCATCAACAGCCAATCCAAAAGGAGGCTACACAAAACCACAAGCAGGATATAAACTCTGTAGCAACCCTTGTTAGCCTCAAGCTCAACTCCCTGTACCTCCACATCCTCTGACAGATTTAATTCAATCATTATGTCCTCAACGGCACAGGTAAGTATAAAATCACATTCCCTCTGTGTTATTCCGGGATATATAGGTACATTATTTGCAAGCACCTCCTTATATCCGTAGTTTTCAGCATTTATGCCGAAATCTCCGGGCTGCGCGTCCTCTGTATAATAATACAGGCGCAGAGTGTATGCTCCCGCATCAAGGTCTATCCCATTCTCTAACAGCTCCTCCGTGTCCTCAATACCGGAAATAATCCCGCTTTTGCCGAATATCAGCCCGAGAACTCCAAACAGCACAAGCGCAAGCTCAATAAATAACACTATTCTGATTTTTGTGTTTTTTAAAAACTCAGATTTTCTCAGCACTTTTTCTTCTCCCCATGAGCCAGATTACTACACATACACAAATCGAAAACAATGACACTATTTCGCACAATCTCCACAGCACAGATTCACTGTTTATAACAGGCAGTTCAATATTTCCAAAGGCTTCTATATCCTCATCCCAGACAAATCCCCGGCTCGTCATAATATTTCCAAGCAAAAACTGCGTACAGCCAAAGGCTGCCGAGGCTGCGGCGACCATCAGCCACATCTGTACTCTGTCTCCATACTTCTCCTTAAGTACCCTCATGGCACGACAGGCAATTATTATCATGCATACATCTGCAGCGATTCCCCACCTTGCAGGACTCTCCATCATTGCAAGCATTATCGAAAAAAGCATGTTTTTGTTCTGAAGCATATCCCACGGAAATGAGCATGTGCTTATAAAAATAAATACCGCGCCCGCTATACAGACTGCGGTGTAAAAGCCTTCTCCACCTTTTTTATCAGCACTGTCAGGCTTATTTTCACAATGAAGCCCTCCGGTAAAGATAAGCCACAGCTCCGCAAATACCAGAAGCAGCACCGCCGCCCCCGGTCCATAAGCGGGCGCATTCTGCATACCGTCAGCCCAAATCTGTGTATCTCCCCCTCCGAAATTAAATATAGTCAGATATTGTGCAAAATACATTCCCAGACCACGCATATCGCCGGCTATCATAACCCCAACGGCCTCCGGCTTTCTCATACGCAGCAGCATAGGTATGATAAACCATGCATTTATGCATACCACACCAATGACTGTCTTTACAAGCTCAATCAGAACGGGCCTTCTAAAGCTTTTCCTCCACATAATAAAAAACAAAAGCACAGACATTGCCGCCATAACAAACAGAAATACCGTCGAGGAAAGCGAAATAAGGCTAAAGCCCCATATGAGCTTAATACCGGCATCACGCAGTCTGCTTTGTTCCGCGCTTTCACCGTAAATTTCCCATAAGCCTGTGATAATAATCGGAATGAAGCTCCATGCGAAAACCTCACTTAAATTTCCGGAGGTATACATGCTGGTAATTCTGTAGGGACACCATGTATAAAGCATACCTGCCAGAAGTCCCAGCCTGTCGTCTCCGAAGCATTTTCTAAGGCTGAAAAAAGCAATAAATACAGTCAGTATATTAAAAATGAAAAGCGTAAGCCTAAATGAACCTCCGAGGCCTATTCCCACAAGTCTGAAAAAAACGGGAACAGCGTAAAACAAATCAGCCTGAAATGCAGTCGCGCTGTACCCATACACAGAAGAATCAAGCGTACCAATTCGTATGGGAAACACATTTCCGACGCTTTTATATATGTTTTCGATACGTGCAAGCGAGACTGCAGTACTGTCACCCACAAGCACATAATCAGTCATCAATGGTACTGACACAACTGCCGCAATCAGCAAAAGTATAATGAAGCTGCTTTTATTACGCACTATATATTCCCTCATACAGACTCCGCCTCCTCTGCTTTGCTTCTCCTGCCCAAAACGCATACAAATATCATGACAATAAGCGTTGCCACGGTAACTGCCTCTCCAATATGCCAATACCACGGACTGACAAATTTTACAATTATATCTCCGTCAAAGCCCGCAGGTATTTCCACCGTAACAACACAGTTTTCACCTGAATAACATTTTAAATCGTCACCGCTCTCCATATCATAAGCTTTATATCCTTTATAATACAGCAAAGGAAACGCAGCAGTCCCTGATGTGTCGCCGCTGTTTACCATATGCGCCGAAGCTCCCAATGAAAGCTTCTCATAATCATAAGCTTCAACTCCGTCGCTGCACACCGGAGACCTATACATAAAATAATCGGCCTGTGCGCCATAAGGCAGGTACTCGGCTCCAGAGATATATCCTGTTCCCATACCCTCATTGTTATAAACCCTTATCGCCTGAGCATTGTTCATTCCCCAATTTAAAAGATAAATATTGCTAAGTCCGACCAGCAAAAGTATACCTGTAAAATATGCCGCTTTATAAACAGTCCTCCCGTTAACCAACACATATTTAGCCACCGTTCCCGCCACAGCAGTAAGACACAGGCTTGCTATAGTAAGAAATCTGTTTGGAAACTGAATACTTGAGATAAGAGAGGCGGTTATTCCGTTTATAGCCTGCAGCTTGTCCCACGGAAAGCAGCTCAGGCTCATAACCATTGCCGCCACAGAAAATGCACCCGCAATAATTCCCAGCTTTTTTTCCTGTACGGTAAGCTCCTTTACCTTACCCGAGAAAAACATATATATAAGCACAAATAAGGGCGCCATAAGCGCTGCCCCGACCCCGACTGCGGCTGAATCCGCCATGCCGTCCGATTCAAAAAATACCGTTCCTCCGTTAATAAAAAACGTAAAAAACAAATGTGCAGGATACAGCCCTCTCGACTGAATGGTTCTTCCGGATACATGATGAATCACAAAATCTCCTGTCAGCATATAATCCGCAAAAGGAAGCAAAAACCACGCGCTTAACAGCACACTGTAAATCACTGTCTTCGCAAGCACAATAAATGTCTCTTTTCTGAATACCCTCCTCCATAATACAATACATAATATAATCGTAAACAATCCGACCAGCTCACAGGTTAACAGATGCGACTGAATAAGCATTGTAAATCCTGCTGTCAGAGGCACCCAGCTTCTCCTGTAGGATTTTTCGTGTATATCCTGGGTAAACACCCTGTAAAAGCCATAAATAATAAGCGGAAGAAACATAACAGCAAAGCACTCGCCCCATGAACCGCAGAAATATGTCTTGTAAATCCTGTACACGGATACGGAATAAAGCAGACTGCAAAGCAGTCCCACATATTCCTCCTTAAATATCTTTTTAAAGCATTCATACGAGATTATTACAGTTGCCGCCACAATAAGCGCCATAAAAAGCCTGTAGCCTGTTGTTACCGTGAAGCCTATAAGCCTGAAAAGCGCGGCAATATAAAGCACTGTCTCACAGTAAAATATCGGAGAGGCATATCCATATCCCTGCTGCCACTTCGGCGATATTCTCACCGGAAACTGTCCTGCCAGAATTCCGTCCTTTATACCCTCCACCCTCATCAGATGATAGCCAAGATCGCCTGAGCTAATCATATAATCCGGTATAAGCGGCAGCGATGCAAACAGCATGATTACACCAAGGCAGAAGGTGACTGTCTTGTTTTTAACAGGTATATGGTTTTCTCTGTCATATGCCACATAAAGATATATACAGTTTATGAGAACCGCCAGACATATTATTTCAAACAGCAGCATTCTGTTCATTGCATTTGTCTGCACTATTGTAAGTCCGCTCACCGACAGCATTCCCTCGCCCGAATACTCGGCATGCACAATAAGACTGTCCGTATCGCGGTAAAGCCACATATCAAAATCTGTACTGTTAAGTCCTGAAAAAAGCACTGTGCCGTTAGTCAAAAGCACCTTATCGGTAAGACTGTCATCCGTCACATAGCATTGGTTCTTCATATCAGTGTCTGTAGTATAGCTAAGCTGCACACGATAGGTTCCTCTCGGAAGTGATATATCGGTAAAATCCACGACATTTCCCAAAAGCTCCATCCCCGAATCCACATATATACCGCTGTATTCATCGGAATACAGACCAAAATTCGCCCTCATATCAGCTATTCCATACTCATAAACGGCATTTTTGCCAAAAAGCCCCGCAATACCGGCCGCAATAAGCAAAAGCTCCAAAATTATAATTATCCTGAAACTCCTCCTCTTCTCCACATGAAGTTGTCTGATTGCGGCAAACCTGCTCATACACCGTCTCCTTTTAATTATGATGAATTTTTATCTGTGACTCCAGATAAACTGCTTTAGCCTGTAATATACATAAAAAGCAGAATTACTCCTGCCATGAAGCGAAATAAAGCGCTTCTCCGTATCCGCGGTATTGGAAATATAATATTTATTTTTCTCAAAATCAGGGAAATACCTGTCTATACCCTGCCGCAATTCTTTAATAAATTTAAGGTGGGAGATCCCTCCCTCTGCCACAGACAATGCCGACATATAGGAAAAAAGTGTATTAACATAATACAGCTCGGCAAAACGGTATTCTATCTCCGCTCTGTATTTCTCAAGAAAGCCTCTGTCCCTGCACTCTGAATACATAAGCTCGGCAGCCCTCAGTCTGTCCCTGCACTTTTCCTCAGAGATTCCATGCACTGTGGAAACCTCATGCTGATAATAAAAGTACATAGGCTCCTCCACCTTCTCAAAATGCTTAAAATAAAGAGACCACACCGAACCCGCACAGTTATCCTCATAAAATATATTCTCAGGGAAGCTCAGCCTGTTCTCCTTTATAACACTATGCCTGTATATCTTTATGACCATGCTTCCCGGGCGCATAAGCAGTCCGCCATGCTTCTCTTCATCAAGAAGTCCGGTCTGAGACAGGCTGTTATTGGAAACCACACGTCCTACAGTATATGTGTGCTCATTAACCAGACTATAATCACAGCCCACCATATCAGCGCCGGTCTCATCAGCTCTCCTGATAAGCTTCTCATAATAATCCGGGGTCACCCAATCATCACTGTCTATAAAGCCTATCCATTTTCCCGACGCCGCTTTTAAGCCTTCGTTTTTTGCGCCGCCCTGACGCCTGTTTGTGTCATAATGGATTACCCTGACAAGCTCTCCATATCTCTCCTCATAATCTCTGAGTATATCAAGCGAATTGTCAGTGGACGCGTCATCCACGGCGATTATCTCATAGGACTCCCCCGGAAGGGTCTGCGCCACAAGTGAATCCATACAAAAATTAAGTTTTCCGCCGGCAGCCATGTTATACACAGGCACTATAATACTAAGCAGCATATCTATTTCTCACACTCTGCCTTCCCATTTTCCACACGATAAACCATATCGCACTTTTCAATAGTCTGAAGTCTGTGCGCAATTATAATAAGCGTCTTTTTCCCGTGAAGTCTGTTAATTGCCTCCATTATGGCGGCCTCGGTGTCATTGTCAAGAGCCGAGGTTGCCTCGTCAAGAATAAGCACCTCAGGGTCATTGTAGAGAGCCCTCGCAATGCCGATTCTCTGTCTCTGTCCGCCCGAAAGCCTTATCCCCCTCTCTCCTATTCCAGTGTCGAGTCCCTCCGGCAGCGTCTTTACAAATTCATCAAGCTGCGCCTCCTTCAGTACCTCCCATAGCCTGCCCTCGTCAATCTTCTCCTCCGGCACGCCAAATGCGACATTTTTTCTTATGGAATCATCAAGCATAAATATCATCTGCGGAATATATCCAATATTTTTAAGCCATCTTCGGTAATTCTCCTTAACCTCCTTACCGTCAACGTACACCGTTCCGCTCTTAACCTCGAGAAGTCCTAAAAGTATATCAACCACCGTGCTCTTGCCTGCACCCGAAGCACCCACGATTCCCACGGAGGCTCCCACCGGAATCGTCATATCCGCATCGTCAAATATCAGCTTATCAGTGCCGGGGTATGCATAAGTAATATTTTTAAGCTCAATGCTCTGCGTTACAGGAAGCTTTTCCACGTCGTCCGAAGCAAAGGACATATCCACCTTATCATCGCCTATTTCATCCTTAAGATTATCACTGACGCCCATAAAAAAGGGTTCAAAATAGGCAATAGAATTTATCTGGTTGTTTATACGGTTTACGCAGGGCAGAAGCACAAACGCTGCCGCCGCCAGAGTACTGAACACGTCAAGCATATTCTCAGTGGACATTCCCTCCGCAACCATGAAAATCATATATCCCACCATCGTGGCTATGCACACTGTCTCAATCAGAAGCTTAGGAACATTATTGTAAAGGCTGTATTTTTGTACTGCATTCACATAGCCCCTGCCGCATTTTTTGTATTCCGATACAAAATACTGCTCCTTACAGGATATCTTCACCTCTTTTATCCCCTGAACAGTCTGTGATATCCATTTAAAAAGACCGCTGTAATAATCCTGATTATCCTTGCCCGCCTTATACATTATCGGTTTTAAAACCTTTTTGACTGCAAGCATAAGCGCAATAAGCACTGTCGCCAATATTACCGTCATAGTACCATTGGTAATAAGACAATATCCTATAATAAACAAGGATACAACCCCATCTGAAAACATCTGAAGTATTGAGAGTATAAGCGCATACATGTTGTTCACATCAGATGTTATGCTCCTCTGTACTACCGCAGTATCTGCATTCAGATAAAATTCATAGCCGCGCCTGAGATAATTCCTGAGCATGCGCTCAGATGTTCTGAACTGATTGGAATATACAAAAGCATATGTCAGCTTCTGCTGTATAAATAAAAAGAGATTCTTGACCACATAAATTAATATCATAAGCACCATAACAGTGATTGAAAAGCTCTTATAATCCCTGCTGCCCAGAAGCTCATAAAACCCTTCAGCCACAGCACTTTTCTGCATAGCCTCGGGGTCTATTACAACATTAACCACCTCCACCAGAATTCCTACACCCGCGGTCTGTAAAAATGCGCCTATAATCATCAGCGCCATAAGCCCCATCATCGAGCTTTTCTGCTTTTTATCCAAAAGGAGATTTAATTTTTTGAATATCTGCACCATATCCCGGTCAGTTCCTTTCACGTTTTATTCCTATTTGTTCATTTTGACGGTGTATAAGCGGCATCTCATATTTGTCCATAAAATCCTCTCCAAGCCGCACTATCTCGTCTGCAAATCCGATTGCCTTAACCTCCGTAAGCACCGCCACTACCTTTTTAAACCTGAGACCCGGGAAAAAATTCAGAAGCTCCATAGGTACCGTTGCATCAAACTGCGGATATTGCGGAAAAATTCTGCGATAGTCCAGCGTATCTCTGGGATGAGGCTTAATAAACACCATGCCCTCGCCCTTATACATATCTATTATATCTCTGAAAATCCTCTCCCTGACATCAAGCGAACATAGCGGATCCGTCAATATGAGTATCTTGTCTCCCAACGCACAGCTCTCATCAATCTGACGCTTAAGTCCCTCCATATCTCGTATAAATGCCTTTAAAATAATTTCCTTATCTTCGTCGTTCAGTCTGTCCGCCAATGCCTTTCTCGGCTCATCAATATATTTGCTGCACGGGTACTGAATAAGCGAGCTGTCGTTTACCTCCATATCAATGCAGTACCTGCCATATCCGTTCTGCACAAATATAAGGTTCATCTTCTGTGACAAAAATGCCTTAAGTCCAAAGTGCCCGCGATTATCATATCTTGCGGCGTCAAAATTCTTGAGACAGTTTAGTCCGTCCTCCAGCGCATGATATTTTATCCTGTATTGATTAAGATAATAGCCTATAGGGTCTGAGTCACAGAACACATATATGTCACCATACTCTCTAAAGTCGACCGGAATATAGTCCGACTCAAGCCTTGCATATTTCCTTGTAAAAATAATCCTGCACAACAGATTTCCAAGAAAGTGCCCCGTTCCCTTTCTCCATTTTGCAAGCTCGGGGAAAAAATCCTCTCTCTTTTCATCAAATTCAATAACCTCTTCAAAAAGCCCGGTTTTCTCAACACGTTCCCCGAGGCTTTCAAAATCATTAGACATTTTTGAAAGCACAAGCGTCGCGCCGCCGGCAGTCCTTCCCTCCTCCCTGCACTGCGCGCGGAGTTTTAATTCCTTCAGGAAGGTTATATACACATGATAATAGGTATGGCAGACATATATTCTTTCCCTGCCTTTATTTTTCACGTTTTCGGTTCTCTCATTTTCAGCCTTCATAGCACCCGTGATTTCCTTAATTTTACTAATTCTTTATTTTATCACATGCATTGTTTCGTGTCAAAAATCCTGAACCTTATACAGCCAGATGCTGTAATAGCTTGTCTCAGTCTCAAATGGCTCGTCTCTCATAAGTATAAGATTCATATCCTCTGCATTGTCTATCGGAAGCGCAGAAAATATATATCGTCCACCCATATCATACAGCTTCGCTGTATTCAAATCAAGATGCTCAAAGCTTCCTCCATTTACCCCCGGTATCATCATAAAGTTCCCGGTCTCTCCGTTGAACAGATAGCATCTGTTTCCCCACGAATCAAAGTAAACCCTTAACTCCTCCGACTTTGAAAGCTCGTCCGCAATAATTTCTCTGAATTCATGCTTATACTCAAGGGGATAATAATTTGAATAACCGTCCAGACAATAAAAGCCATTGTAGAGCGCCGCTGCCGGAGTTATACCCAGGCTTACAGTCCTGTATGTGGATTTATCCTCACCTATAAACTCATCGATTTGCTCAAACACGTCCCGGGCATAGAAATCATCCCAATCCATAAGATGATAGGTGTCAGGAAATATCATAAGTCTCAGATTATGATATATCGTGCTGTTTTCATAAATCATATATGAAAGCCCGGCAATCAGTACAAGGCTGACCGTTACTGTACTGCACGCTCCGGCTGCCATGATTAAAGAAAATTTTGTTTTCAGCACAGATACCATATTTTTTATTAAATTTTCCATTTCCCTCAGACTCAGGGCAAGTACAGCATACCAGCATACCGACAGAAGCCAATATATTCTGTCCGCCTGAAAGGATTTAAGTGTGCCTCCTGCCTTCATTCTTATGCTGACAACAGTCTCCACACGCCAAAGCGCTGCCAACACGGAAATTACAAGTGCCGCAAGCAGCAAAGCTGCAATCCTCCACACACCTTGTGTGTAAGTCTTTTCTTCTCCACCATTGCCCCTCATGCCCGCGGTTAATTTAGTCAGATACTTTACCAATATTACAAAAACAGCCAAAACAAATATGGGCATATTATAGGATTTGGCATAGCTTCCACCCTCAAAAAATATTGTTTTAAAATTATCTGCAAAGCCAAGCGCCGCGATAATCATCTCCTCACGATGTGCCACAAAGCCCCCGCCGATTCCGAGCATATCCCTGACAAGACCTAAATTACATATAATGTAGCATAAAAGCAGAAGCACAAATGCAGCCGCCAGAGGCAGAACTCCCCGCAGCCTTAAGCCCAGCCTTCTCCTGTACAGTGCAAGACACACACAGGCAATTCCAATAACGGTAAGGCATGCGAAGCCGGACAGCGCAAGAGACGAGCTCATTCCATATAGTACAACTAAAAAAAAGTAAGATAATTTTTTTCCCTCTGTTTTATATATACGTAAAAGTGCCCAAACTAAAAGAGGCTGTCCGAGAACAGACAGACCGTAAACCGGATAAAACGGGAGCGCCACAAATAAAACTGCAGTAACAAAGGAAATAAATGCCGAGTCCGAAAGCTCCTTTGACAGCAGATACATTCCGATATATCCTGTTAAAATAACAAAGGCATGCATACATGCAAAGGCCTTAAAGGGCGAAAGCAGCCTATAAAACAACACACCAACAGGTGCGGGCGGCGTCATAGCCTCCGCACTCACACCGTTCATCAGCTCAGGTATGACTCCATTCCCTGAGAACAGATATTTTGCACGATATATATAATTAAGAACCTCTCCGTCCAATTGGTCCGTCATCTGAATATAAACACCGTGTCCCAACACAACATACGGGACAATAAACAGTGCCGCAGCCGCAAATCCGACAACAAACCATGTAAATCTGCTAAGCTTAAGCCTCAGGCAGGTAAACATCCAATCCTGCTCCCTCCGTATTATTAATGATAATCCACCTTCAACATGCAAAGTCCCTGAGCCGGTGCAGTAGCTCCCGCAAGCGCACGGCTTCTGGCCTCTATAAGCTCAGTCATGCTCTCAGGTGTCCGTATCCCATATCCAACCTCCAGCAGTGTGCCCGTAAGAATCCTGACCATATGCTGTAAAAAGCCCGTGCCATGATAAGTAAAAAGCAGATACTCTCCCTCCTGCTCAATATCTATTCTGTCAACCCTTCTTACAGTGGATTTCTTCATACGCGGATTGCTACAGAAGCTTGCGAAATCATGCTCACCCTTTAGGATTTCCGCCGCTTTTTTCATAGCCTCTATATCAGGCTTTTCGTTAAGGATATAAACATACTTTCTGTCAAAAACAGGCTTTGTGTCACCAATATAACAGGTATAACAATATGTTTTTCCCAATGCATTGTATCTGCTGTGAAAGCGTTCACCCGCTTTTCTGATTTCGCATACGCAAATGTCATCTGGAAGATATCTGTTCATATAATCTCTTATTTCCTCAACCGACAGGTCTGTGTCAAGAAAAGCATTGGCAATCATCGCCTTTGCATGGACTCCCGAATCCGTTCTGCCCGCGCCAATTATCTCCACCGGTGCGCCTGCCATCCTCGATAGCACATTTTCAAGCTTTCCCTGAATAGTCATTTCGGTATTCGGCTGTCTCTCCCAACCATAATAGCGGCTTCCGTCATAGGCTATTGTCAGTTTATAATTCTGTTTCATACCAATAATTATACTCCTCAAAGAAGTCCATTGTCCGTCATCGCCTTATAATATACAGACAGCGGAACAAGGCATTGTGCAAAGTTTTTCGGACCTCCCGACTTAGTAATGACCGCATCCTCTACTATACTCTTATCACCCACTACACTCATCGCCGGTGCATTAATATTATTCCAGAAGGTTTTCTCGCCATATTTAAGATACCTTACCTCTCCGGTCAGCTCATACGCTATTGTAAGCGCCTCCAGAAGCAGGGTATTGTTTCCGATTCTGTTAAGGCTCGGAAGCTCTTTATAATAAAACACTCCGTTGTCCATAAGACAGTTGTCCACAAGGTCGTCGACCGCACTTAAAATAAGCCGCTTCAGCTCTTCGCCCGGAAATACCCTGTAATATCGCATCAGGCTGCCGACGGCAACGGAAATCATAAAGCCCACACGTATAGCCGTATTGTCAGTATATGGCGCAATCCACTCTCCGTATTCTTCGGACCACTCCTTAAAATGTCCCACAATCCATTCACACCTTGACAGCCATTTTTTATCATTTGTTTCAATATAAAGCGCCGTAAGCGTCCTGAGAGCCCAGCCGGTCTCTCTGGCATTGCTCTCACCGCTGGTCTGATACATAGGCGTCTCCAATAGCCTAAGCACATTTTCACCAATGCCGATTGCCGTCTCCAACGCTCTCTCATCGCCTGTAAAATGCCAATAATCAAAAAGTCCTTCTACCCATTCATGCGAGCATACCATACATCCATCCACGCAATGTCCTCTTGTATGCTCCCACTGTCCTCCTATCAGAAGGGAATCCCTGCTGTAATGGCACACATCCACGTCCATCCAATGGCTCCCCGCAGCAATCATATAATCCTGAAATCTTCTCTCCCCCGTGCGCGCATAGAGAAGCGCGCATGCATGTGGAAAATCATATTCATTGTTAGTCCATACAGGCCTTCCCTTCCCACGGCCCTGCTTAGTGTAGCCCGGGTCAGGCGCGTCGCCAAAATTCATCATGCCATAGCTTCTCGAGTGACCATCGCATTTCGCAATCAGCGACAGCTCCACATCATAATTTATTTTATCCCTGTCCACAAATATATCCGGCATCACACCTGCATTTTTAAACTGTTCAAAAGGAATACTCGGTTTATCCGGCATCTGATATATAAGGCTTCGGTTGTCAAGCTCAGCGATAGGCTCCGATGCCGAATGAAAATGCAGCAAAAATTTCTGTTCACGGGACATCCCCGACTGCAGCACAACCTTATCCACCTTTTTGGGAACCAGCATTACATATATACCACTGCCATCAGCCTTTACCGCTTTCGGGAAATTTTGCTGTGCCTGCCATATTGTTGCACAGACACCGCCTTTTTGATCCGTTCTGTCCGCAAAAAATGTACCATAAAATACCTCTGCAAAATGCTCGTTTGCCTCGCCCATCAAGTGCTTTGCATCCACAATTCGGTCAACTGCCGTGCCGTCCTCGCCAATAGTAAAATTAGTCTTATAATTAGAGCTTCCAACACAGGTGCGCACAGTGTCCGCGCCAATCTTTTCCTCTATTTCGGGCAGTCTGCTGACTCCTGTGGTCTCATAAATCGGTCCGGCAAGGGAAAACTCTCCCCTGGCAGCGCTTCCTTCTCCGACGGAATCTCCTCTATCCTCAGCTATCCTGTCACCCAGCGATGGATTAAACGCTGCATTTTCATCAGCCATTAATGCAAATACCAAAGCAGCCGCATGAAGAGGCTCGTCTGTAGAATTAATAAGCCGATAGGAAACCTCTACCCACGGCTTGCACGCATATGCGGTAAGCTTAAGCTCAAATGTAGGATGCAAAGCCTCCCCGTCTGCCATGCCTTCATGGTTTTCATTACCGTCGCAGTCAATACATACTCCCATGCATCGAAGCACCGCCACAAGCGGGCCTTCCTCTGCCACCTGCCACTGTCCGAGCTTTATGCCGTAGCGTCTGCCATTGCCGTCCTCAAGATATGGTCCCGCAAAGCGGCCTGCACTGTATGTCTCTCTCCCGTCGTCAAGATAATCAAATATCGTACATGCGCCGTTGGAAACCTTAAATTCAATGCCGCCCACTCCGCCGCGCACAGTCAGGGTGTCTGAAGACCTCTCAACATGCAGAGTCTCCTCCGGCTTTAATCCGAAAACCCTCTTCTCCAAAGCATGTCCTGAGCTCTGTGCCGAAGCCTCCTCCTTACTTCTTTTTACAGCCTCCAGCGCCGTCTTTTTATTTCCCGGAAGGTCAGCCATGAATCTCACAAACAAATATCTTACACTGCCATCCTCATAATATGAGGTCACCTTAGACTGAGACGGTATTCTTACACCGTGCTGATATATCTCCATAACATCATCTCTGCAAAATTCTCCTCTTGCAAATGGAATAGCAACGCTGCAATGCTCATGTATTCTGTCATATCTGTATAATTTAGGGAAACGGATTTCCATACCTGTAAGCCTCCTGAGTTTTAATGCTTTAAGTATACGTCAAAAAAATTGTATTTTCTACCATGAACTTATTAAAAAGAAGAAAAAACACTAAATTATTATGATAATATTGACTTTAATCCGCTAAATTGCTAATATGTTGATGTTCTAATAATAAATTTTTCGATAGCGCTTGCGCTTCGTAACGGAGGGAATTATGAAAAAACTTTTAGTAATGACAATGACCGCAGTTATGTTTTTTTCCATGACTGCATGTGGCAGCGCCGAGACATCAGGCAATGCCGCTTCAGAAAATGCAGCAGCTTCAACGCAGAGCGCCGTCGCTGCCGGCAGCACTGACTCAGAGGACAGTGATATGGCTTACGTTCAGGATAAGGGGACGCTTGTCGTAGGAATAACCGATTTTGAGCCTATGGATTACCAGAATGAGTCCGGTGAATGGATTGGCTTCGACGCAGATATGGCAAGAGGCTTTGCAGAAAGTATTGGTGTTGAGGTTGAGTTTGTAGAGATTGACTGGGACAATAAAATTATGGAGTTAAACGGCAAAACCATTGACTGCGTATGGAACGGTATGACACTTACTGATGAGGTTTTAAGCTCAATGGAATGCTCAGATGCATACTGCAATAACGCTCAGGTAGTTATAGTTCCCGCAGATGTTGCTGACATGTATCAGGATACCGACAGCCTTTCCGGTTTAAATTTTGCAGTAGAATCCGGCAGTGCAGGAGAAGCTCAGGTAAGCGCGCTTGCTCTCAGCTATACACCTGTACAGACACAGGCTGATGCGCTTATGGAGGTTGCCGCAGGAACCTCAGA
Source organism: Lachnospiraceae bacterium (assembly GCA_021200695.1). Classification (GTDB taxonomy): domain Bacteria; phylum Bacillota; class Clostridia; order Lachnospirales; family Lachnospiraceae; genus Acetatifactor. Next base: position 1,317 of record JAJQGF010000301.1, on the reverse strand, counting down.
TGCCGCCGTAATAGATTCCCTTATGGCTGCCGCAATGGTAGGCGAGGGAACCGGCTACGCAGACCTTACATATACTATAGGCCTTAACAGTGAGGAATATGGTGTCGGCTTCCGCAAAGGCTCTGACCTTGCGGCAGCGCTTAACGATTACTTCGCTGCAAGCATTGCAGACGGAAGCATGATGTCATGCGCAGAGGCTTATGGTGTGCAGGCGGCTATTATTCAGTAAACAGCTAAATAAGGAGAACCGGTTATGGAACTGATAATGGAGCAGCTGCCTATAGTCATACACTCGCTGAATATAGGATTTTTACAGACATTAAAATTGTTTTTTGTAACTCTCATCGGGGCCTTTCCGTTGGGGCTGATTATTGCATTCGGCTCAATGTCGCACTTTAAGCCCCTGAGCATAGCCACAAAGCTTGTTGTATGGGTGGTTCGAGGAACACCTCTGATGATTCAGCTTCTTATCATATATTATTTTCCAGGGCTGGTATTTAAAAATCCAATCTGGGGCGGCGGCGAGGGCGGCAGATTCGCCGCCGCATCAGTATCATTTATTATTAACTACGCATGTTATTTTTCAGAAATATACCGGGGCGGTATTCAGGGTGTCCCTATAGGTCAGCAGGAGGCCGGTCTTGTACTTGGCATGACCAGGCCTCAAATCTTTTTCAGAGTTACCCTGCTCCAAATGATTAAGCGTATAGTCCCCCCAATGTCCAACGAGATAATAACATTGGTAAAGGACACCTCTCTGGCGCGAATTATCGCACTCCAGGAAATCATCTGGGCCGGTCAGGCATTTATGAAGGGTTCGCAAGGCATATCAGGGGCAATATGGCCAATGTTCTTCACAGCATTTTATTACCTTATCTGTAACGGAATACTAACCGTACTGCTTGGACGGCTTGAAAAAAAGCTGAATTATTTTCGCTAGGAGGGAGGTTTAATATGGCTGTTTTAGAGGTTGAACATATAAGCAAGGCATTCGAACGCACTGAGGTTTTAAAGGACATAAGCTTTTCCCTTGAAAAAGGACAGGTTTTATCTATTATAGGCTCATCCGGAAGCGGCAAAACCACGCTGCTGCGTTGTCTGAATTTTCTTGAAAAACCTGATACCGGAATAATTCGTGTAAACGGTGAAGTTCTTTTTGACTCTTCAGTCTGCACAACACAGCAGGAGGCACAGCTTCGCAGAAAACGTCTGCATTTCGGATTGGTCTTTCAGTCCTTTAACCTTTTCCCACAATATACCGCAATTCAGAATGTTATGCTTGCAAGGGAGCTGCTTGCCAAAGAGCAGCCCGATTAT
>JAJQGF010000091.1 GCA_021200695.1 Lachnospiraceae bacterium | reverse complement strand
GCATAGCTTATACTAACCTCATACGGTACAGCCTGTGGGAATTTTCCCATGCAGCCTCCCGAACCTCAGCCTCAGATATACCCTTAATTTCAGCCAATGCAGTTACCACATAAGGAATATATTCAGAAGTATTCCGATGTCCGCGGTGCGGTTCCGGTGCAAGGTATGGGCAATCCGTTTCAAGTACAATTCTGTCAAGCGGAATATAGTCAACTGCCTCCTTCAGCCTCCTTGCATTTTTAAAGGTAAGCACTCCCCCTATCCCAAAATAAAAGCCCATATTTAAAAATGTCCTTGCCGTCTCCTTTGTATACGAATAGCAGTGCACAACACCGCCTGTTTCACCGGCATTCTCTGCGGTCATAATATCTACTGTGTCCTTCGCCGCGGAATGTATTATTACAGGCTTATTAATCTCACGCGCCAACGCGAGCTGCCGAACAAACCATTTCTTCTGAAGCGCCGGTGACGGCTCATTCCAATGATAATCAAGCCCTATCTCTCCTACCGCAACACATTTCTCATGTAAGCATTTATTTTTGAGCTGTATAAAATTATCCTCGTTAAGCCCTGCCGTCTCACTGGGATGCACACCGACAGCACAGTATACATGTGGATATTTCTCCGCAAGAGCACATGCTTTCATAGATGATTCAAGGCTTGAGCCTACATCCACAAGCTTAGCAATGCCCTTACCGGGCAGTTCAGAGAGTATACTGTCCCTGTCTCCGTCAAACTCCTCATCGTCATAGTGTGCATGAGTATCAAATATAGGAAGCATCTGGTGCATCTCCTTATTTTTTCATAATCTACATACCATTTTTAACCCTGCCTTCTGATATCCCTGCCGTACCATGCCTGAAATGTACCAGACCGGTGCGATTCAAAGTGACCATAATAGCCGGAATCAAAACTAACTGTAATATAATCCCCGGAATTGCATTCAGAAACGCCCCCGCCATAAACATCTTCCATGTAAAAGCATCACCGCTGATACCCATCAGCACCAGCTTAATAACTCCCCATACAACACGACCTGCAAGCATTGAAATAATCATGCTTCGGTATAAAGCTATTACACACTGCCAACGTGAATGAGCATATAACAATCCTATCACGGCTCCGTATGTCGCCAGCTCAAAGGCCATAGCTATACCGTTCGGATACAGTACCGGTATTCCGAAAACAGCGCCCCTCAAAAGAGGCGCAATAAATCCAACAATTAAACCATACTGCCACCCACATATAAGACCACAGAGCAATACCGGAATATGCATAGGCAGAAGCATGCTTCCGATTTGCGGAATCTGTCCGGTCAAAAGCGGGAGCACTATACAAAGCGCAAGAAACATTGCCGACAATGTCAGGTTTGAAATATATGTCTTATTTTTGCTCATTTGTTTTCCTCAACTCCTCCTCATTATCCTGAAGACGCCTCATCACATTGGCAATATCATCAACATTTTCCAGATTTGCCTGACAATCGGAAAGAGTGGTGCCCGCACTTGCTGTAACCTCCTCAGTAATAGCCGATACATTTTCAATACTTTCAATAATATGCTTATTCGAACCGGCAACAGTGTCAACACCCTGCTTAAGCTCTGACATACCGGATACAATACTCCTAGTATTGGCTTCAATTAAATCAAAATATCCTGCCGCCGAGCTTATATATTGATTCTGAAGCTGATTGCTCTGAAGCAGCTCTTCAACAGATGCCGTAACCGTGCCAAGCGACTGCGCAATATTGTTAATCAGCTGATTGATATCGTTAGTCGCATTGTCAGTCTGCCCTGCGAGAGAAGAAATCTCAGAGGCGACTACGGCAAACCCTCTGCCGGCTTCTCCGGCGCGGGCAGCCTCGATGCTTGCATTCAGTGAAAGGAGGCTGGTCTGTGACGCAACACTGCTAATCAGCGCTACGATGCTCTGCATTTTATCTGCACAGCTCTTTAATTCATTCATCGCATCAGCAACCATTGTGCTGGTGTCTTCAGATACCTTAACCTGCTGTACAAGCTGCTGCATTACATCTTTTCCCAAGTTAAGATTACGTGAGGTCTCATCAGTAAAAGAAAGAAGCGAGCCTGTAATCGCTGAAACATCCTCCACCTGCTTTTCAATATTCTCCGTTTGCTGCTGTTGAACCTGAATGGCGCTGGATGTCTCTGCAGTTCCGTTCGTCAATTCCTCCATTGCCGTCTGTGTCGCCGCAATGGATTGGCGCAAATGACCCGTGCTTTTTGAAACAATTTCAATATTTTCTGACATGGACGAGGCAATCTTTAAGATTAACTGCAGCAAATTCTCAGATTGTGCGCGGTCTGCATCTGCCTTGTCCATGTTCGCTTTATTAATCTGTGATATTCTTGATACCGCCATAAGCGTATAAATAAAAGAAAACAGAATACATGCAATAATAATCTCCGCATTTGTAATTTCCGTTGCAGACAGTCCACGGGAAACAGCCAGATAAATTATACGGGCTATATTTACAACCAGAGAATATATGCCAAGCCCAACAGAGAGCTTCAAATCCGTATATACAATCAATATTACAAATATTACAATAACATAGCAAAATGCCATATCTGTCGTGGTCGTAAACATAACCATACAAAAATGCAAAACCAACTGTACATATGTAACGTATGCTGACAGTGTCCTTCTTCCTGAAATAGGCGACAACAGAAGCAGCACATGGTACAATGCAAAGCAATAAAAATATAAGATATGACGTAAGACTTCTGCTGCCCTTTACAAGTTCAATTAAGTATGCTGCCGCGAGAGTCAGATTCATTATACAGACTCCAATCAGCGCCGTTTTATTTTTAGCCGATGCAGCAATCCGTGGTTCAGTAAAATCCGGTAAATTCATATATAACCTCTTTCCCAGCTTTGTCAGGCTGTTAACCCTGCTGTTTGACATTTTCAAGTGCATATTGTCATTATAACACATATATTCGCTGACGGATGCTTTTTTATTTATATTTATCGGATAAATTTATTCTTATTAACCTATTTCGGGCTTTTTTTCGGAAGCTGTACCAGAATAATTGCTGCAAACATGATGACACATCCTGACAGCTCACGCCCCGACAACCTCTGATTAAGTATCATCCATCCGGAAATCAGTGAAATCACGGCTTCAAGACTTAAAATCAAAGATGCCACCGTGGGATTCATATCCCGCTGTCCTACAATCTGCAAGGTGTATGCCACCCCGCAGGACATAACCCCTGCATACAGTATTGGCGCCCATGCTGCAAGAATCAGCGAAAGCTTCGGTGTCTCAAGAAGCATCATGCAGATACCCGAAAGTACCCCACAGGTAAAAAACTGAATACATGACATTTTTACACCGTCTACCAATGGAGAAAAATAGTCAATAACTAATATATGAAATGAAAATGCCACCGCACACAGCATCAGCAGAGCATCTCCCTTATTCAGCGCAAGGCTGTCTCCCTCCATGCACAGCAGGTATAATCCGACAATGGCAATGGCCACAGCCACCCATACGCGGATTCCCGTCTTTTTACGCAGAAAAATACCAAAAACCGGCACCAATACGATATACATGGCTGTGATAAATCCGGCCTTGCCCACAGTGGTATATAAAATACCAAATTGCTGCAGACTGGTTGCGGTGAAGAGAATAACTCCGCAGCTTAAGCCTCCTATAATTAAATTCCTGCGTGAATCCGGAGAGCACTGCTTTTCACCGGCCGAAGTCCTCCGCCTATTTAGCAGCGCAATACAGGGAAGCAGCACTGCTACGCCAAGCAGATTTTTTACCATGTTAAAAGTAAAGGGCTGGACATAGTCCATCCCTACACTTTGTGCCACAAAAGCTACACCCCAGATTGTCGCTGTAAGCAACAAAATCAGGGACTGTCTCAGTATAAATTTATTCATAATTTTACAATACACTTCCTAAAAATTGTTTTGCCTCCGGAGTCTTCGGATTGCCAAACAGTTCTTCAGGAGTTCCCTCCTCCAATATCATTCCGTTTGCCATGAAAACAACTTTATCAGCTACCTCCCTGGCAAATCCCATTTCATGTGTGACACAGAGCATCGTCATACCCTGATTGGCAAGGTCCTTCATAACGCCTAAAACCTCCCCCACAAGCTCCGGGTCCAGCGCCGAAGTGGGCTCGTCAAAAAGCATTACCTTAGGCTCCATAGCAAGAGCCCTCGCAATTGCGACTCGCTGCTGCTGCCCGCCGGATAATTTAGCGGGATAGACATTTGCCTTATCCGAAAGTCCAACTCTTGCCAGAAGCTCCAATGCCATCTTTTCAGTTTCCTCCTTGCCCTTCATGCGCACATGCAATGGGGCAAGCATAACATTCTCCAGCACTGTCAAATGAGGAAAAAGATTAAATCTCTGGAACACCATTCCCATTTCCAACAGCATGTCCGAAAATTTACTCTGCTCCATTTTGCTGACAGTAGTGTCATTTTCACGGTGATAAAACAATTCATCCTCAATAAATATTTTTCCACTTGTAATTTTTTCCAAAGTATTTAAAGAGCGCAGGAAAGTGGACTTACCGGCCCCGGAGGGACCGATAATAACAACCACCTCACCCTGCTCCACCGTCAGGCTTACATTTTTTAAAACCTTCAGACTTCCGAAGTCTTTACATATATTTTCCGTGCGAATCATGGACATGAACTGCTTCCCCCTTATTCATATACAGAATACCTTTTCTCCATTTTATTGAATATAAAGGTGAAGAAAGCTGTAATAATTAAATACAGAATCATTGCCGGAATGTAAACCAATGCCGTTCCGGTGGATGATGAAATCGCCCGTGTCACCTTTGTCAGGTCTGTCAGACCGATAATCGCAACAAGAGAAACGTCTTTTAATACCATAATAAATTCATTTCCCACCGGAGGAATAAGTCGCCTCACAGTCTGCGGTATTATTATAAGGCGCATGGTTTTCCCATAAGAAAAGCCTAATGCCTTAGCAGCCTCAAACTGGCCTTTGTCAATAGACTGTATGCCCGCACGGATATTCTCCGCAAGATAAGCAGCCGTGTTAAGCACATACGCAATCAGCGCAGCCACAAACGCACTTCTGATAGTCAGCGCTGCATGTAACTGCGGCAGACCAAAATAAATGAAATAAATCTGCATGAGCAGCGGCGTACCACGAAAGAAAAATATGTATGCACTGCAAGGCGCGCTCAACAGCTTGTGTCTGGACATTTTTCCAAGCGCAAGAAAAACAGCCAATATCAGACCAATGCTGACTGAAATCACAGTAATGATGATTGTCATTTTTGCGCCGTTTAAAAGCTGCGGCAGCCAGAGTATTATTCTGTTAATCATGTTCCCTATCCCTTTTGTATATTAGTTCTTTTTACCTTAGTTTGTACCAAATCCGTCCGCAAGACCGTCAATCACATCCTCTGTTCCAAAATACTTTACAGCAAGCTCAGCCATTGTACCGTTTTCAAACAGCGCTGCCATACCCTCGTTAATCTTTTCATCCAGCGCAGTATTGCCCTGTTTCATGCAGATAACAATTGGCTCCTTCTCATCTGCCTGCCATACCGTCTTATAATCACCTGCTGAATCTCCAAGATAGTAAGCAGCTACAACTGAATCCGTACAAACTGCGTCAACACGTCCTGCTTTAATCTCATCAAAGGCGTTGATGACCTTCTCATACTGTCTTAAATCGGTATCAAGACCGTTCGCAATTTCCTCCTGAATCAGATAATCCGCGGTAGTCTCCATCTGTACAGCAACTGATTTCCCCTCCAAATCAGCAATATCTGCAATTTCAGAATCATTAGGCACTACAATAACCGGTGCATTTGCTACATAAGGCGAAGACAGCAGATAATTGGAATTTCTGTCCTCTGTGTATGAAACACTCGATATGATACAGTCATATTTGTCTGTTGTAACGCCTGCAAAAATACCGTCCCACGCAGTATCAACAAGCTCTAACTCCAAACCAAGCTGCTCTGCCAGCGCTGTAGCCACCTCCACGTCAAATCCAATTGCAGTTGCTCCGTCCTCGTCAAAATACTCCATCGGCGGATATCCAATTTCCAGGCCCACCATTAAAGTGCCTGATTTAATTGTGTAATCACCTGATGCATCTGAGTCTGCACCGCATCCGCACAGCATTACTGCTGCCGTTAATCCTGCTACTACTGCTGATAAAATTCTTTTTTTCATTTTGTTCTCCCCTTTCATGATAATTCATATAAAAAAGGTGGTCCAACACTCTTTAGGACCACCTTATCTTAATTACTACTTATATCACGATATTTGTATTTATGCAAGCTTTTTTGTCAAGTTTTACTTAGCAGATACACCTGTAATGAAATCTTAACCACGCTGCGTTCAATGCAGGTGACGCTACTTTCAAAAGAAAGCGGATACATTCCGTCTTACAAAAAGACCGATATAACAGATGCTTTACACAAAGCTTTTGAATTTCATACTGACTATGAATTTATCTCAAAATCAGCTATGCGAAGCATTATAAAGAAAACAAAAGTGGCAGAAATAAAAAAATAGCACATATCGTTACCGCAAATAAAATGGCTACAGCCCGCATAAATTGGTGGGTTTGCAGCCATTTTACGCTTTTACAAGCGTCAAAGATGAGATTATACTACATCTTAATACATTTACACACCATTTTGAAACCTATAAGAGTCCCCAAATCTTACTGCTCCATTAATTCTTTTCACTTCATCTGTACACTTTGCCTGCAACTTTTGTAGTGCTTCTTCATCTACTCCATGGCATCAACCTACTGTTCCTTAAACTGCCACATCTATATCCTTATGCTGTTGTCATCTCGTATACGAAATCTATTAAATCAGTTTCATATCCACACCTCCTCAAAAAGCAGTTTCGCTTGCCCCTTTCCCACCACATGGATATGATTTGTCAGGAAACAAGAAAGAACTTTCACCACCTCGCCGTTTCCCCGCCAAGTGGCAAAAGCCCCTGTTTTCAAGCCTGTTTTTAAACCGCAATAGCCATGCCGATTCGCTACGCGGCTATTGCTAACGCGTGACATCAATACTACCG
>JAJQGF010000285.1 GCA_021200695.1 Lachnospiraceae bacterium | reverse complement strand
TTATAGACCTCCTGAAGCCGGGAGGAAGGATATGTATCATAACCTTTCATTCGTTGGAGGACAGAATAGTTAAATCCGCTTTCAGGTTAAACGAAAAGCCTTGTACATGCCCTCCTGAGTTTCCGGTATGCGTGTGCGGCAAAAAGTCGAAGGGTACGGTTATAACCAGAAAGCCCATTTTGCCCGGGGAGGACGAAATCGCAGCAAACAGCCGCTCAAGAAGTGCGAAGCTCAGAGTGTTTGAAAAGAAATAAATTTTAGTAATTCCGTTTAAGACGGAGGGAAGCAGGAAGCATGGCACAGGTAAGGAATACCGCGAACAGAACAAAGGATAGGACAGGCGCGGGCGGCCGTGCTGCACGTAATACATATAACACGCGCAGCAGGACTCCGTATATGTATGACAATACGGCAAGAAATATTAGTATACAGAGGCAGCTTGAGGAGGCGCCTGCACACAGACTCAGCAGGGAGGCAAGGAACAACAGAGAGCGCGCACGACGTATGAACCCGGGATATCTGCTTTTCCTTATGAGCGCATTGTTGATTTGTGGAATAATTCTGGTTAACTATATACAGCTTCAGTCTGAGCTCACAGCGCTGACCCAATCAGTGGCAAGCCTGGAGTCTGAGCTCAATACACTGAAGCTTGAAAATGACGAGGAGTACAATCGTATAATAGCCAACATTGACCTTGAAGAGATAAAGAGTGTGGCAATCGGAGAGCTTGGCATGACATACGCAAGGGAGGGTCAAATCATAACCTACAGCAATGAGGGCAGTGATTATATGCGGAAGGTATCCGAAGATAATTAGAGATTGCCTTAAATGACCTTGGAATGGAGAAACAGAGTGAAAAAGGGTACAGAGCGTAAATTTAACAGTAAAATGCAGAAAAAGCTGGTAGTACTTTTCTTTTTGGTACTGCTGGCTTTTGTGGGTTTGTGTGCAAGGCTTATATGGATATCACGTGAAAAGGGCGCCCAATATGAAAAAAAGGTGTTGTCACAGCAGGATTATGATTCTACGACAATTCCATACAGACGCGGCGATATAGTGGATGCAAAGGGTACAAAGCTTGCCACAAGCGAGAAGGTATATAATGTAATCGTCGATACCAGCGTTATGACATATAAGGAGGATTATATAGAGCCCACTCTTAAAGCATTGGAGACATATTTTCCCGATATAGACATGGAGAGTGTCAGAGAATTGGTAAATACCAATAAGGACAAGGAGACGGGTACCAAATCTGCATGGTACGTTGCGCTTAAGAAGGTATCCTATGATGAAAAGGCAGCATTTGAAAGTGCGGCGGAAAGCGATTCCAATATCAGAGGCATATGGTTTGAGGAGGAATACAACAGAGTATATCCAAACGGCTCTCTTGCGGCTGATGTCATAGGCTTTACAAAGAGCGGAAGCCAGAATGAGGGTCAGTACGGGCTTGAGGAGTATTACAACGATATCTTAAACGGTACCGACGGCAGAGAGTACGGATATCTCAATGATGATTCCTCATTGGAGCGCACCGTAAAAGCTGCTGTGGACGGATATACAATACACAGCACAATAGATGCCAATATACAGAGTATAGTAGAAAAATACCTTAAGGAATTTAATGACGAATATACTGATAACTACCATGAGGGCAATGGTGCGGAAAATCTTGGCTGCATAATAATGGAGGTAGACACCGGAAACATACTTGCGATGGCGAGTTATCCTACATATGACCTTAATTCCCCTAAGGATACGTCAAGCATGCTCGGGTCATATATGTATGAGGAGGTAACCAACGAAAACGGTTATCAGGTGCTTAACAAGACGGATACGGTAATAGACGAGGAGGTCCTCGGGGAAATGACGGAGGACGAGATATATGTTAATCTGAATAATCTCTGGAAAAATTACTGCATATCCTCAACCTATGAGCCCGGCTCTACTGCAAAGCCCTTCACTGTGGCGGCGGCGCTTGAGAGTGGTGCGATAAACGGCGATGAGGTTTATGCCTGCAACGGATACCTGGAGGTGGGAGGACATACAATAAAGTGCCACAGCTACTCCTCCGGAGGCGAGGGTGCCGTCAGTGTTCAGGATGCAATAGCATGGTCGTGCAACGTAGCTCTTATGAAGATAGGAAATGCTCTTGGCGAGGAGGAGTTTGCACGTTTTCAGAGTATTTTCAATTTCGGATTAAAGACAAATATTGACCTTGCGGGAGAAGCGCGCACTGTTGACCTGATATATTCCGCCGGTGAGATGGGAGAGTCCGACCTTGCTACAAACACATTCGGTCAGAACTTTAATGTCACAATGATACAGATGATTACCGGCTATTGCTCGCTGATAAACGGAGGATATTATTATGAGCCGCATATGGTATCAAAAATTACCAATTCAAGCGGGGCGACCGTTGAGAATATTGAACCAAGGCTGCTAAAGCAGACGGTCTCTGAGTCAACCTCTGAGCTTATCAGGCAGTATTGCAGAGCGGTAGTTATGGAAGAGGGAGGAGACCGGCGCACGGGTAAGACGGCAAGACCTGCCGGATACGCGATTGGCGGCAAAACGGGAACGGCGGAGACTATTCCCAGAGGAAACAATGAGTATGTGGTGTCGTTTATCGGATATGCACCGGCAGATGACCCGCAGATTGCCATATACGTCGTTGTGGACAGAGCCAATGCGGCTGCACAGGATGATGCAAAGTATGCGACAGGAATCGTCAGAAATATTCTTACCGAGGTGCTGCCATATCTTAATATTTTTATGACGGAGGAGTTATCCGAGGAGGAGATTGCTGAATTGGAGGAAAAACAGCTCGCGATAACAAGCATGTATACTCAGGAGGATGATACGCAGGACGAGAGCGCTGACAGTGAGGATACCGCTCAGGACAGTCAGAATCAGGTATACACAGACATCACGGGAGAGACTACGGCCGAGGAGCCGTTATGGCTCTCATACCCAATCGACAGTGCTACAGGCTACAGGGTAAATCCCGACACCGGAGAAATATTTGACGCACAGACGGGTGAGCCTCTTGATGGGAACATAAGCACTTTGGATGATGTGCCGGTCAACGAAAACATAATAAATGTTCAGGATACCTCAGAGGGTGTTGAATAAAATGTGAATAACCTCAAATTATCGGGAATACAGATAAGTAATCCCACTTTGAGGTTATTTGCTTTCATGCTTACAAATTATAATAAAATAGCGCACAGGAAAAAAATACTTACAGTTTTTTTTGCCTGTACGGCTATGATGGTTGTGCTGCTTTTCAGGCTTATATATCTTATGGTATGGCGCTCGGATTATTATTCAGAGCGCGCGACCGAGCTGCATGAGAGGGAGAGAAGCATAAAGGCTGCAAGAGGCAGGATACTTGACCGAAATGGTACTGTACTTGCGGATAATAAGACTGTCTGCACCGTCTCGGTGATACACAATCAGATAGAGGATGAGGACGAGGTGGTGAGAGTGCTGTCCGAGGAGCTTGGTCTGTCTGAGGATTATGTCAGAACGCGAACCGAAAAATATTCCTCTATGGAACGAATAAAGAGCAATGTGGACAAAGAGACGGGAGACCGTATAAGAGAATACGACCTCCCGGGAGTAAAGGTGGATGAGGATTATAAGAGATACTATCCATATGATGAGCTTGCCAGCAAGGTGCTTGGCTTCACCGGCAGCGACAATCAGGGAATTATAGGGCTTGAGGTTATTTATGAGGATTATCTTGCAGGAGAGCCGGGAACAATACTTACGGTCACCGACGCAAAGGGCATAGAGGTGGATTCCGCAGGAGAGAGAAGGATAGAGCCGGTTGCAGGCTCAGACCTGTATATCAGCATTGACAGGAATATACAGGAATATTCCACGCAGCTTGCGTTAAAGGCAATGGAGGAAAAGCAGGCTGACAGTGTATCGATTATCGTTATGAATCCGCAGAACGGTGAGATTCTTGCAATGGTCAATGTCCCGGAATTTAACCTTAACGACCCATATGTGCTTAATATAGAGGGTGAAGAGGAGCTTGGCAGCGAGGAAAAGCAGGATGCACTAAATACAATGTGGAGAAACGGCTGTATAAATGATACATATGAGCCAGGCTCAATATTTAAGATCATTACCGCGGCGGCAGCCCTTGAGGAGGGAGTAGTCACAAAGGAAAGCACCTTCAACTGTCCGGGATATATAGTTGTTGATGACAGGAGGATAAGATGCCATAAAACCGTGGGACATGGGAGTCAGACATTTGTGCAGGCAACCGAAAATTCCTGTAATCCGGCATTTGTACAGATTGGTCTGAGGCTCGGTGTGGACAATTACTACAAATATTTTGAGCAATTCGGTTTAAAGACAAAGACCGGAATAGACCTTCCGGGTGAAGCGGGCACGATAATGCATAATAAGGAGGATATGGGAAATGTAGAGCTTGCAACAGTGTCCTTCGGACAGTCCTTCCAGATAACGCCGATACAGCTTATCACTACAGTGTCATCAATTATAAACGGCGGAAACAGGATAACACCGCATTTTGCCATGTATACCGCAGATGCCGCGGGAACAGAGCTTCACAAGTTCAGCTATCCTGTTACAACCGGTATAGTTTCGGAGGAGACCTCGGCGACAATGAGAGAGATTCTTGAACTGGTTGTGTCGGAGGGCTCTGGAAAAAACGGCGCGGTGGAGGGCTTCAGAATCGGGGGAAAGACGGCGACAAGTCAGACGCTTCCGCGTCAGAACGGTGTGTATATTTCAGCATTTCTGGGCTTTGCGCCGGCGGATGACCCTCAGGTTATTGCCATAGCGATAATAAACCATCCGCAGGGAACATACTATGGAAGCCAGATTGCGGCGCCAATCGTCAGGCAGCTTTTTGAAAATATTCTTCCGTATTTAGGCATTATGAGTTATAATCAATAATAATGTATAATGGAAAGGTGGACTATGTATCATACTTGCTTTATCAGTGTCCTGCTCTCCTTTGCCGTAAGCGTGCTTCTCGGACCGACAGTTATATCGGTTCTGAAAAGGGTAAAATGCAGGCAGACTGTCAGGGAGGACGGACCAAGGTCTCACCTTAAGAAGTCGGGAACTCCGACTATGGGCGGAATAATTATCCTGTCCGGCGTGGCGCTCTCGTCTGTGATGTACATAGGAAAATATGATGAAAGCATTCAGGTGCTCTTTCTTATGTTTGGCTTCGGTATGGTGGGCTTCCTTGACGATTATATAAAGGTTATACTGTCAAGGTCAGAGGGGCTCACTCCCATACAGAAGCTTGCAGGGCAGCTGGCAGTTTCTTTGTGCTTTGCCTATTATATGACTGAGTATTCACAGACTGATATGGCGATGAGAATTCCCTTTTCAGGCGGAAGAATGATGGATTTTGGAAGCTTAAATATTCCTGTATTTCTGTTCATCGTGCTTGGAACGGCAAACGGCACTAATTTTACCGATGGCCTTGATGGTCTGGCAGGGAGTGTCACATTAATCATATCTGTATTTTTTGCGGTTACTGCTATTGGACTTGGAAGCGGAGCCGCACCGGCTGCATGCGCGGTTGCCGGGGCGCTGATGGGATTTTTGCTGTTTAATGTGTATCCGGCATCGGTATTTATGGGAGATACCGGCTCGCTTGCACTCGGCGGATTTGTGGCTGCATGCGCTTATATGCTGCATCTGCAGCTATATATAGCCCTGGTTGGCGTTATATATATGGCGGAGGTAATCTCCGTGATACTACAGGTGGCATGGTTTAAGATAAGCGGTGGAAAGAGGCTCTTCAGAATGGCACCGCTTCATCATCACCTTGAACTGTGTGGGATAAAGGAGACAAGAATAGTTGCAATATTTACTATACTAACGGCAGTAATGTGCCTTGTGGGACTCAGGGCACTGTAATCCCGACAAACTAACATAATGATTTCAGACGGAAGGTAGAACATATGGCAGCACGGAAAAAGAGCTCCAAAAGCCGCAGAAGAAAAGAACAGCCGGAATATTTCTTTGACTACAGTCTTTTGTTTATAGTATTGTTTCTGCTGGGCTTCGGTCTTGTCATGGTATATTCGGCAAGCTCATATGAGGCGATGGATACATATGGAGATGCAAAATATTATTTAAAGCGTCAGTTTATAGCTGACATTTTAGGCGTTATTGCCATGATAATAGTAGCGCGCATACCATACCATTTGTGGGAAAGGTTTGCAACGCTCAGCTATGGTGTTGCAGTGGCTCTGATATTGCTTATCATACCCTTCGGAAACGGTACCAGAGGCGCAAAGCGCTGGATTGCAATTCCCGGCACGGGCTTTAATATACAGCCCGCAGAGGTAGCAAAGCTGTGCCTGATTTTGTTTATGGCTGCAACGGTATGCAAAATTGGCAAAAGAGTTTCTTCGACGAAGGGCTTCGTCGTTATGATGCTGATTCCAATGCCTCTTGTTATATTGATAAAGCAGGTAACAAATAATCTGAGCTCAGCGCTTATTATTCTGGGAATTGCTTTACTTATGGTATTTGTAGCCAGCCCTGATTACAAAAAGTTTATTATAATGGGGCTGCTTGCAGTAGCGGCAGTAGCGCTGCTGGTGGTAGCAATAGTAAATATGGACAGTGTGGAGGGCTTCAGAAGTGCCAGAATTATAGCATGGCTTGACCCGGAAAGTCAGTCCCAGGACACAGGCTTTCAGACGCTTCAGGGCTTATATGCCATAGGAAGCGGCGGAATATGGGGCAAGGGGCTCGGACAAAGCATGCAGAAGCTTAACTTTCTGCCTGAGGCTCAGAATGATATGATATTTTCGATTATATGCGAGGAGCTGGGACTCTTTGGAGCTTTTGCAATCATACTTATGTTTGTGATGCTTCTGTGGAGAATGATGGTCATAGCAAATAACGCGAGTGACCTTTTCGGTGCGCTGCTGGTGGTGGGCGTCATGGGACATATAGCCATTCAGGCGGTTTTAAACATAGCTGTTGTTACAAATACAATACCTAACACCGGCGTATCGCTTCCGTTTATAAGCTACGGAGGCTCGTCCGTTATTTTCCTGCTTATTGAGGTATGTCTGGTTTTAAGCGTTGCGGGCAGAAT